>CALBDV010000895.1 GCA_937927565.1 uncultured Holophagales bacterium | reverse complement strand
TCGAGGTCGGCCACCGCGGGATCGTCTTCCTCGACGAGATCGGCGACATGGACCCCGCCATCCAGCCCAAGCTCCTGAAGGCGCTCGAGGAAAAGACCTTCCGCCGGCTCGGCGACGTGAGGGACCGGCACGTCGACATCCGGCTGATCGCCAGCACGAACCTCGACCTCGAGGAGATGGTCCGCGCCAAGAAGTTCCGCGACGACCTCTACTACAGGATCAGCACGCTCACCCTGCGCATTCCCCCGCTGAGGGAACGGCCGGAGGACATCCTCGTCCTCGCCCGGAACATCCTCGGGAACGTCTGCGGCCGCATGGGACGGCCCGTGGCCGACCTGACGCCCGACGCGGAAGCGCTCCTCCTGCGCTACCCCTGGCCGGGGAACATCCGCGAGCTGGCCAACGTCCTCGAGCGCTCGATGATCCTCGTCAAGGGCGACACCCTCGACGCCACCGGCCTCGGACTCGACGCGGTCCCGCAGCTTCCGTCCCGGGAGGACGGGCACCTCCTGACGATGAAGGAGATGGAGCGGCTCCACGTCGAGCGAGTCCTCGCGCGGACGGGCGGCAACGTCACCGAGGCGGCCGCCATCCTCGGCATGGCGCGCCGGACGCTCTACGACCGGCTGAAGAGCCTCGGTCTCAACCCAGGGAAGGAGTGAGCGGAACCCCGCACGCGGAGTGCGGGAATCCGCGTGCGTCGGCGATGCGTGAGGGGGGCCGTGCCCGGGATCGCCCCTCCTGCGCGGGTTCCCTGCGGCGCAGCATCTGGCTTGCCGCTTGCAGTCACTTCGTCGATTCGGCGTTGCCCGGGGGCCGGCAGGCACCCGAAGCCGCGAGAGACCGGGTCACCCGGGTTTCCGGGAGAGAGTCGCGAGGAGGGATTGGAATGCACAAGAAAGTCGTCTCGGGCCTGCTGGCCGCGGCGGTCCTTTTCGGCTGCGCCGGCATCGCCGCCGCCGCTGAGGAAGCCAGGCCGCTCTACGTTCAGACCATCGCGAAGTACCGGGCGCCGGTGCTCGACGACGTCGGCGGCCGGGAGTACAAGTTCCTGATCGACCCCGCGAAGATGAAGAGCAAGCCCGAGGACGCCTTCAAGGACATCTGGAAGAAGGTCAACGCGGCCGCCGAGAAGAACGGCTTCAAGCTGACCGAGAAGGACAAGACCCCCTTCAAGATCGAGCTCGCCACCAAGGAGTATCTCGACACCGCCGACCAGCTGCTCTGGAAGGCCGGCTACCAGATCCGCGTCACGAACAAGTTCGTGGGCAGCACCCCCGACACGTCCGTCGCCGTCAACGTCAAGTGCGTCAAGGAAGACGCCCGCCTCGCCATGGCCGCACCGCTGGCCGTCAAGGGCGGCTCGAAGGTCAAGATCGAGGCCGAGGGGAACGTCGGAATCGGTCCTGGCGGCCAGCTCAGGGAGTACGTCGAGAAGGGCCTGACGTTCACCGTCGGCGTCGACGAGCTCGGGAAGATGAACCTCGCGGACTTCGGCAAGTTCGTGCCGGAGCTGATGACCCTCGGCCTCCCCGCCGACACCGTCTTCGTCGGGAAGAAGGCCTACTCCTACCGGGTCAAGCCGGGTGCGGTGATCCTCCCGGGCACCGAGCCCTGCGGCGTCTCGATGGAGGCCTTCGCCGAGAAGGCAGGCGGCGCGCCCTACCTCTACGACTTCTCCTACGGCTACTCCGACCTCTACTTCTACGACGTCGCGCAGGTCCACGAGGCGGGCGAGAAGTTCCTGCTGAAGGTCCTCCACGGCGACCTCGCGGCGATCGCGATGCCCGAGAGCGAGAAGTGGGGCGGCTCGAAGGTCCGCAAGCTGATGAACCGGCCCCTCACCGCGGCCGCCGTGGCTGCCGCCGGGCCCGTCGTGGACCCGCTCGACGAGCTGTACGGAATCGCCTCCCCGCCGGCCTACATCAAGCACTACGAGGCCAACAAGGACGGTAAGGTCCTCGTGAACCCGTACCTGCAGGTCGCAACGAAGGAATTCCCGGCGATCCTCGACGTGAAGATGGCGCCGTTCAACTGGGTCATCGATCTCGAGGGGCGCGTGACGATCATTCCCGAGGTGGCCCACCCGCTCGGCCGCACGTACGAGAAGGGCTTCTTCCGTCCCGAGGACCAGTCCCAGAGGAAGCCGGGGACCCGCGAGAACTACGGGCACGTCTCCTCCCTCGCCGGCGGCCCCGGCCGGATCAGCGGCGAGATCCTGTACGACAAGGACTCGAAGACCTACACCATCAACAACAAGTCGGGCCGGTACAGCAAGCACAACAAGGACCGGACGCCCCAGCAGCTCGTGAACGCCACGAACCTCATCCGCCAGGTCGTCGACCCGGCCGGCGTGGCGTGGGGCAAGGTGGCCTACCTCCTCGAGTACTCCCCGGCGAACGTCCGCGAGGAGCTCATGAAGAGCCCCGACCTCGCCTACGACGACGAGAAGAAAAAGAGCCGTCCGCACATCGTCGTGATGCAGGGTGCGGTCTCCACGCTGAAGGTCGACCCGCCGATCGCCGCCGCGTCGGTCGTCGTGGCCGAGGTGCCGAAGGCCGACAAGCCGGTCGCCGCCGCCGCCCCGGCCGAGCCCGCCAAGCCGAAGAAGGCCAAGGCGGCGCACAACGACGATCCGTCCTGAGCGGTCCACACGTGAAGACAGGACAAGGAGCCGATAGACCATGAAGAAGTCGCCCTTCGCCACGCTCGTCCTCGGGCTGGCCCTCGTCCTCGGGGCCGCCGGCATCGCGCCGGCCCTCGCCGCCGACGGCCCCGTCACCCCCTTCGTCTCGGTGCTGAAGGGAGACGCCAACTTCCTCACCGACTACGACCCGCTCAACCTCGACGGGACCGTCAACGTCGTCGTCGAGATCGCCGCCGGGACGACCGCCAAGTACGAGACCGACAAGAACACCGGGATGATCGTGCTGGAGCAGAAGAACGGGAAGCCCCGCTTCGTCCAGTACCTGACCTACCCGTGCAACTACGGCCTCATCCCCCGCTCCATCCTGCCCAAGAGCAAGGGAGGGGACGGCGATCCGCTCGACGTGATCCTCCTCGGGCCGGCCATGCCGACCGGTTCCGTCGTGAAGGCGCGGGCGATCGGGATCCTGACCCTCCTCGACGGCGGCGAGGTCGACGACAAGGTCGTCGCCGTCATGCAGTCCGGGCCGTTCGCCAAGGTCAGCAGCATCGACGACCTGAACAGGAAGTTCCCCGGCGTCACGTCGATCCT
>CALBDV010000894.1 GCA_937927565.1 uncultured Holophagales bacterium | reverse complement strand
GCGAGACTCCTGGTCCATCGCCGGCATTCGCGAGGACGCCGGGTTCCGGACGAATCTCGTCCTGGCGAGCGCCGCCGAGTCCGAGACCGTCGTCGAACTGACGCTCGTGGCGGCGGACGGCTCGACGCTCGCATCGAGGAGCTTCGCCCTTCCCCCGCTGGGGATGACGCAGCTGACGCGGGTCGTCCGCGAGCTCGGCGCTCCGGGCGACGTCTCCGGCGCGAGGCTCGTCCTCTCGACCGCCACGCCCGGGGCCTCGGTCGCGGCCTACGCCTCGGTCATCGACAACGGCACGAACGACCCGCGAACGCTCCTGCCTCGATAGCTCGAGAGCCGGTCGACACCCTCCCCGACCTCGGGCACCATCTCCGGCAGGAGACCGCCATGCCCGAAGCCCTGAATTCCGCCGAGCTCTCCGCCCTCGTCGCCCGCGTCTTCGTGCCGACCCTCGAGGACCGCCTCCTCGGGATCATGGTCGACCTCCCGGACGAGAAGGTCCCTGACGACGCCGCCTGGACCGCCAGACGCCAGATCGCCGAGGAATGGGCGAATCTCCTCGCGGCGCAAGCCGCGGCGGTCGGCTACCACACGCACCTCCTCCTCTACCCCAACGTCCACACGAACAACGGTGACCTGCCTGACCGCTGCTGGGTCCACGCGGGCGGCGCCGTTCCGGCGAGCGCCGCCGGCCTCGACCCGGCCGCCGCCGTGCCGATGACCGAGGTCTTCGACACCCACCCGATGCTCATGGCCGTGACGAAGTTCAGCTCCACCGCGCCTCTCAAGATGGCGGCGCGGAAACACCCGATGCGGGCTGCCACGATGCCGGGCTTCAGCGCCGACATGATCCCGGCCCTGCGGCTCGACTACACCGAGGTGAACCGCCGGGTGGACATCCTGAAGGCCCTCCTCGACCGGGCCACCGGCGCCGACTTCGTCTTCCGCCACCCCGAGGGTGAGGACCAGCTCCACCTCGACCTCCGCCACCGCACCGGGCACGCCTCCGGCGGCCTGCTCCCGAAGCGGGGCGTCGCGGGGAACCTGCCGTCCGGCGAGTCCTACATCGTCCCTTACGAGGGTGAGCGCGAGGGCGACCCGAGCCGCTCCGAGGGAGTCCTCCCGGTGCAGTTCGGCACGGAGGTCGTGCGCTATCACATCGTCGAGAACAGGGCGATCGGGGTCCTCACGGAAGGGCCGGAGTCCACCCGAGAGGCCGCGCTTCTCGCGAAGGAACCGGCCTACGCCAACATCGCCGAGCTCGGCCTCGGCGTCCTCGCCGCGTTCGGCGTCAAGCCGATCGGCTCCGTCCTCCTCGACGAGAAGCTCGGGCTCCACATCGCCTTCGGCCGGAGCGAGCACTTCGGAGGACAGGTGGGCCCCGACGCCTTCTCCTCCCCCGAGGCGGTCGTCCACATCGACCGCGTCTACGTACCCGAGATGCAGCCCGACGTCCTGCCCCTGAGCGTCGACCTGCACCTCGACGACGGCACGACCCTCGCCCTCATGCGGGATGGGGAGTTCGGCCCGGTCTTCTGAACCGGAGCCCACGTGACGCGCCCCCTTCTCCTCCTTGCTTCGCGTTCGCGTTCCGCCGCGGCGTTCGGCGCCAGCTTCCTGATCGCGGCGCTCGGGGCCTGTGCGACCCGGCCTGCGCCTGTCGCACCCGGTCCTTCGGCACGGACGCGCACCGAAGGCTCCCTCTTCTCGACCATCCCCTGCGCCGGAACCCCGCTCGGCAGGGAATGGTCGAGGCTCCGGGGCGAGGCCGAAGCCCTCTTCCCCGGCCTCCGCCTGACGCGGGTGGAAGACCTGCACATCACGGTCGTCTACATCGGTGGAGACTGGAACCGGGAAGACCTGGAAGCGATCCGGACGCACGCCCTGCCGCGACCGCGGGAGACGGTTTCGTTCCGTCCCGAGGCCGTCCGGATGGGCCGCAACGGTCACGTCGTCGCCGTGGAGATGCACGGGGCTCCCGAGGCGTGGGGAGCGTTCGTCGTCGCGGCGAAGGCCGAGCTGAACCGGCTGGGACTGAAGAGGCCGGATCGCTACGACACGGAGTTCCGCCCGCACGTGACGCTCGCCTCCGCGCGGAAGTCGCCACCGGACGAGACCGAGGCCGCGGCCCTGGACGATCTCCGCACCTGGATCGCGCAGAAGGTTGCAGAGGACGCGAGCCGGTTCACGGTGACGGTCGGCCCCGGGACCCCGATCCGGCTCTGGCTCGCCGGAACGACGAGGCCGCCCGGCTCTCCCGAGTACGTCGATCTCACGGACGCCCTCTCCAATCCCTGACGGGCGTCGGGGATGTCGCCTTGCCACTTCAGGAGGAATGATGAACGAGGTCCGGGTCAAACGAAGCCTGCTGATCGGGCTCGTCGCCGTCGCGGGCGTTGCTCTCCTCGCGGTGGCATTCCTCCTTGGCCGGACCTCCGGTTCCGGTCATCCAGAGGGAATCCCGTCGCAGGGCCGTACGACCGTCGTTTCCGGGCCCGAGGTCCGCTCGGCAGAAGAGCCTCCCCTCTCGCAGAACCCGGGTGAGTTTCCGGCGGACTCCGTCGCAACCGCACCTCCTCCTTCGGAATCCGCTGCGTTCCGTACGGAGGATCGAGCCGGTTCGAGCGGAGCCGAGCCGGCCCCGGCTCTTCCCGCCGTCGGCGCGCCCACGACCCCTGGCGATCTCGCTGCCGAGGCCGACCCTGTCGCCGCGGCCGTCGCGAAGTACCTCGCCGACGTCGACCAGATTCAGCCGGCGAACCTGAACGGCAGCCCGGAGAGCGTCGCGACCGAGATGGCGACGGCTCTCGCCCGGGGCGACACGTCGGGCCTCGACGCGATGATCCGGCAGACGGAAGCCGCGAAAGGAAGACTCGCCGCCGTCAGACCCCCGGCCCCGTGTGCCGTTCACTACCAGAAGAGCCTCGAGAGCCTCGACGACGCTGTGGAGATGCTCCGCGCGCTCAAGAGCTCGATGCAGTCTCCCGATCCCGTGTCCGGGCTGGCAAACGTCCAGGCACGCGCCAGCATCCTCCAGACCCGCGCGGAGGCGCTTCAGAGCGAGGACCGGGCCCTCCGCCAGCGCTACGGCCTGACACGCTGACGCCCGCGCGAGGCGACCGAACGCGCAGTATCCGTCGCCACCCGAAGACTGCGGGCGTCTATGGCCCGGCCGCTCTCGCGACCTCGCGCGCCTCGATGATCCGGGGGTCTTCCGGCGGCAGGGTCTTCTCGAAGACCCCGAGGCCCCGGATCGCGAGGGCGCGAGCCCCCGCGCGATCGCCGACGCGCCGGAGCACCTCCGCATACGTCACGAGGACCTCTCCCAGCTCGGGGTCCGCCTCGTCGAGGCTCCGTTCCACGTTGGGAAGCGCCTCTCCCATGAGGCGCGCCGCCTCCGGCCAGTCGCCTCGCCTCATCGCCACGACGCCGAGGTTGTTGCGGGCCCGGCCCCACTGCGGGTCGACGTCGTTCGGCCCCATCAGCTCGATGGCGCGGTGGTAGGCGTCGGCGGCCGGGTCAAGCCGGCCCAGCCCGAGGAGCGCGTTGCCGAGGTCGATGATCGTCTGAACGGCCCGCCCTCCCTCGGCCGGCAGCGTTTCCCGAAAGAGCAGGAACGCCTTCTCGTATTCCCGGGCGGCCTCCTCTGCCTGCCCCCTCAGCTGAGCCAGCTTGCCCCTCATTCGAAGCGTCTCGGCGGTCTCGAGCACGCCGAGGCCCCGGATCCTCCCCTGTGTGGCCTGGACCTCGTCGAGGAGCTTCGCTGCGGCACCCAGCTCCTTCCGGGCCAGGTGCAGCCGGGCCACTTCGCGCAACAGGGCCGCCCCGACCTCCGGATCGACGCGAAGGTACGAGCGTGCCTGCCGCTCGGCCGCCGGCAGCCACGCCGGGACCGGCCCCTCGACACCCCGGAACGATCCCTCGACCATCGAGAACGCGAAGTCGGTCACGAGAAAGGCCTTCTCGGCTTCGCGCACCGCTACGCTCCGTTCGCGCGCGAGGCGTTTCGTGTGCAGGACTCCCGCGAGGAGGAAGAGCCCGACGACGATCCCCGCAACGGCCAGCGAGACGGCGTGCCGGCGCACGAACCGCGAGGCGCGGTACCTCGAGGTTCCGCGGCGCGCCGTCACGGGCCGCCCCTCCAGATAGCTCCGGACGTCCTGGGCGAACGCCTCGACGGACGGATACCGCTCTGCGGGCGCCTTGCGCAGGGTCTTCAGGACGATCGCGTCGAGGTCTCGCGAGAGCTCCCGTCCGGCCGAGGGAGGGGGCGGCTCGGTCTCGAGGACGGCCCGTTCGAGCGTGGCCCTCGAAGTGCCCGCGGGCCCGTACGGGCTTCTGCCCGTGAGGAGCTCGTAGAGCAGTACCCCGAGCGAGTAGACGTCACTCGCCGTCGTGACCGGCTCCCCCCGGATCTGCTCGGGCGAGGCGTGGCTCAGGGTCAGGACCTGCCGGCCAGCCGAGGTCAGCCCCGTGTCGGCCGGGTCCTCCTCGAGGAGCTTCGCGATACCGAAGTCGAGGAGCTTCACGCGGCCCTCGCGGGTCACGAGAATGTTCGAGGGCTTCAGGTCGCGGTGAACGACCAGCTGCCGGTGAGCGTACTGGACGGCCGTGGTCACCTCCAGAAAGAGCTCGAGCCGGCCGCCAACGCCGAGCTGGCGCTCGTCGCAGTACTCGGTGCACGGCTCGCCCGCCACCAGCTCCATCACGAAGTAGGGCGTGCCCTCGGCGGTCGTCCCCCCGTCGAGAAGGCGCGCTATGCCAGGGTGATCGAGCCGCGCGAGGATCTGCCGCTCCTGTCGGAACCGCCTCTCGCTCTCTCGTCCCTCCAGGCCCGGACGAAGCACCTTGATGGCAGCGTGCTGCACGAACTCGCCGTCGCTCCGCTCGGCGAGGTAGACGGTCCCCATCCCTCCGCGACCGATCTCCCGCACCAGGCGGTACGGCCCCAGGGTCGAACCGGAGAGGTCGCCGGCAGCCGGGGATGAGCCGCCAGGACCGGCCTCTTCGTCTTCGAGATCCTCGAGCAGCGCGCCGATCGGCACGTTCGCATCGAGAAGACTCCCGGCGGAGCCGTCCGCTGCGACGAGCGCCCTGAGCTCGCTCCGGAGGCCGTCGTCCCTCGGAAACGCCGCCGCCACGAATGCAGCCCGGTCGCCTCCGGTCCTCGTCATCGCCTCGTCGAAAGCCGACCGGATCGCTCTCCAGCGCTCCGGAGAAAGGGGAAGCGCGCGGTCAGGCACTTCGTACTTCGCCAAGGGTCCCGAGCTGCCGGAGGAGGAACGCCCGGGCGGCCTTCCAGTCCCGGCGAACGGTCCTGGACGACACGCCTCTCAGCTCGGCGATCTCTTCCTCGGTCAGGCCGGCAAAGAAGCGAAGCTCGACGAGCCGGGCCAGTTCCGCATCCAGCTCCTCGAGCCGCTCCAGGCTCTGGTGGATCGCGAGCAGCTCCGGGAGCGAGAACGGGGAGACGCCCGAGAGGGGCACGCCCCCCGCGAACTCCGCGCCGGCGGACAGAGCCGGCATTCCGCCTCCCCGCTTCTGCGCCTGGCGCCTCCGCGCCGAAGTGACGAGGATCTGCCGCATTGCCCTGGCCGCAAGCGCAAAGAAGTGGCCGCGATCCTCGACCGAGAGGTTCGCGGGGAGCGCGAGCTTGAGGTACGTCTCGTGGACGAGGGCGGTCGTGTCGAGGGTGGCGTCGGGCGAATGGCGGCGCCTCTGCGCGCGGGCGAGCCGCCTGAGCTCGTCGTGTACCGCCGTGAAAACCGTGTTGAAGGCGTCCCGGTCCCCGAGACGAGCCGCAGCCAGGC
>CALBDV010000893.1 GCA_937927565.1 uncultured Holophagales bacterium | reverse complement strand
GGATCGGGGGACCCGGACCGCCGGGCGTGGATAATCGCGCTACCCGATCATGTCGTACCCTTCCGGGTCCCGCCTGGGTCCTTTCGAGATCGTCGTCCCGCTGGGCGCGGGGGGAATGGGTGAGGTGTACCTCGCACGCGACACGAGGATCGGGCGGGAGGTCGCTCTCAAGGTCCTCTCGTCGGGAGTCTCGGCCGATGCGCAGAAGCTCGCCCGCTTCGGACGCGAGGCGCATCTCCTCGCGCATCTGAACCACCCGAACATCGCGGCGCTCTACGAGTTCGACGAGGACGGTCCGACGCGTTTCCTCGTCCTCGAGTACGTCCCGGGAGAGACGCTCGCCGAGAGGATCCGGCGCGGACGGCCGCCGGTGCGGGAGGCGCTCGAGACCGCGCGCCAGATGGCCGTCGCCCTGGAGGCGGCCCACGCCGGGGGGATCATCCACCGCGACCTGAAGCCCGCGAACGTCAAGGTGACTCCCGACGGGCGGGTGAAGCTCCTCGATTTCGGACTCGCGAAGGCGCTCGAAGGGGAGAGCTCTCCCGTGATGCCCCCCGACGGCATCTCGGCGGCCGACACGCACGAGGGGCTCGTCGTCGGGACCGCGGCCTACATGAGCCCCGAGCAGGCGCGCGGGCTCACGCTCGATCCGAGCACCGACCTCTGGTCGTTCGGCTGCGTCCTCTTCGAGCTCCTCACCGGCCGGCAGGCGTTCTCGGGAAGCTCGATCTCGGACGTCCTCGCCTCGATCCTCGTCCGCGAGCCCGACTGGGACGCCCTTCCGGACGACACGCCGGCCGGCGCCCGGCTACTTCTCCAGCGCTGCCTGAACAAGGACACGGCTCACCGGCCCGCCGCCGCAGGGCTCGTCGCGGCCGAGATCGAAGGGATCCTCTCGGGCCGTTCCGCGGCCGCGGAGACGAAGGCCCTCCACGGCTCCGGCCGGCCCCGCCGGCGTCGCTCGCTCCGGCGAGCGGCCCTCGCGGCCCTGGCGCTCCTTGCCGTCGCCGCGCTGGCGGTTGCAGCGCTCATCGCCCGCGATCGGGGGCGCGAGCGGCCGGTGGCGGGACGCTCGGCCCCGGACGCGAAGGTCCTCGCGGTCCTTCCGTTCCGGGACCTCACCGGAAGGGCGGACGGCCCGCTCGTCGCGGACGGCCTCGCCGAGACGGTGTCGGCCCAGCTCGCCCGCGCCTCGGGCATCCAGGTCCTCACGCCGCTGGTGACTTCGGCGTACCGCGACGACGCCGACGGGGCCCGGCTCGTGAGCCAGCTCGGGGCGACGCTCGTCCTGAGGGGCTCCGTCCAGCGCGCGGGCGAGCTCGTTCGTGTGAGCTGGCTCGTCGTCGCGGGGTCGGGGGGAGCTCCGCTCGGGGGCGATACGCAGACCGGTCCCGCGGCCGATCTCTTCGCGCTGCAGGACCGGGTCGCCGCGGGCGTCGGAACGGCGCTCGGCCTGGCGGCGGCGACCGCGCCCGCTCTCTCGGGACCGAATCGAGAGGGAGTGCAGGAGAGGTATCTCTCCGCGCTCGGGCACCTTCAGAAGTACCAGGATGCCGCGTCGGTCGACGCCGCCATCACGCTGCTCGAGAAGCTCTCCACCGAGGAGGCGGAGTGGGCGCCGGTGCACGCCGCTCTCGCGCGGGCCTACCTCGCGAAGAGGCTCCTCACGCGCGAACCGGCATGGGCAGACCGCGCGCGCGAGGAATGCCTGAGGGCGGAGCGGATCGACAGCTCCCTCCCCGAAGTTCAGCTGACGATGGGGCGGCTCGCGGCGGTATCGGGCGATCCCGAGGGCGCGGCCGCCGCGTTCCGGAAGGTGCTCGCGCGGCAGCCTGCCGACGTGGAGGCGCTTCTCGGGCTCGCCGACGCGCTCCTCGCCGCCGGGAAGGCCGGCGAATCAGAAGTGGCGGCCCGCCGTGCGCTCGCGGCGAGCCCCTCGTATTGGGCCGTCCACAACAAGCTCGGCATCGTCCTCGTTTCGTCGGGGCGGGTCGAGGAGGCGGTAACGGCCTTCCGGCGTGCCGTCGAGCTGGCCCCCGGGAACGCGCGAGGGCTCGTGAATCTCGGTTCCTCGCTCGTCCTCGCGGGCCGGCTCGACGAGGCGGCCTCCGCCCTCCGCAGGAGCGTCGCCGTCGAACCGACCGCGGAGGCCCTCTCGGCGCTCGGGACCGTCGAGTACTACCTGGGACGGTACGACGAGGCGGTGACCGAGTACGAGAAGGCCGTCGCCCTTTCGCCAGGCTTCCCCACGATCTGGGTGAACCTCGGTGACGCCCGCCGCTGGTCATCGTCGGCCCGAGACCAGGCGCCGGCGGCCTACGCGCGCGCGATCGCGGCCGCGAACGAGGACCTGCGAATCAACCCCAGGGACGTCGATGCCCGCCTTGCCCTCGCGAGCTCGTACGCGAAAACGGGCCGGCCCGCCCAGGCCGCGCCGCACGTCGCGGCCGTGGTCGCGGCAGACCCGGAGAACCCGGACGTCCTGTATCAGGCGGCCGTCTGCGAGGCGGTTTCCGGGCGAATCAGCGAAGCGGCCGAACTGCTGCGCCGGGCCGAGCGTCACGGGGCACCGTCGTGGCAGATCAAGGAGGACCCGGAGCTTCGCGCCGTCCGAGCCTCCGCGGAGTACCGCGAGAACACCGCCCGGGACGGCGCAACGAAGACCCAAGGACGCTGAAACGGACCGGAAAGGAAGAAGGAGACGTCACATGAGAGTCCGAAACGCTTTCATCGCCCCCATCGCGCTCGGGGTTCTCGCGGCCGCCACGTCCGTGTCGTGCGCCACGTCGGGCTCCACGTCGGGCTCCACG
>CALBDV010000892.1 GCA_937927565.1 uncultured Holophagales bacterium | reverse complement strand
AAGGGCATGGAGCAGTTGTCGCAGATGTGAACCGTCTTGAGGGCGGCCAGGAGCGCCTTCTCCCAGGTTCGAGTCGACGGCCGCTGGTCGGGGTCCGGACTGAGAGAAAGGCGGAAGAGGCGCTGGAGGTCGGCGTTGATCGCCTCGCGGGGCACGCCTCCGGCGCTCTTCGGCCGGTTCGCGCGGGCCGGGTCGTGGACCCAGCCGCCCATCATGGCCTGCTCGAACATCTCGGGCGTCGCGTCGGCGCCGCCGGCCGGGTGCAGGAGGAGGACGACCTCGTGCATGAGGACGCCGAAGGCGAACCGGTCAGAGCGCAGGTCGGGAATGGCCGGGCGGCCGTCGCGCAGGGCCGCCCGGAGCTCCGGGGCGATGTAGAGGATCTGGCCGACCATGGGCGGGGGAGAGACTCTGGGCCCGGCGAAGTTGTCGAAGTCGATGATCCCGGGCTGGAGCGTGTCGCCCGCCACCGCGACGAGAACGTTCGAGCCGTGGAGGTCGCCGTGGGCGATGCCGCGGCTGTGGAGCGCGTCGACCGCGTGGGCCAGGGCGACCGCAAGCGTGAGGGTGTGGAAGATGGTGAGGCCCGGGTGGGAGAGGACCTCTTCGAGCGGTTCTCCGGGGAAGAGCTCGGCGACGTAGCCGACGCCCGACGGGCCGACGACGAGGTCGCGGGGGCCGATCAGGACCGGGCAGAGCCTATCGAGGCGCTGGGCGATGAGGTACTCGAGGCGCCGTTGCGTCTCGGCGCGGTCGAAGCGGTCGTGGAAGAGCTTGAGGACGCCGGGTGTGCCGGTCCGCGACCGTTGGACGAGATAGGCGCAGCCCTGGCCGCCCGGCGTGAAGGCTTTCTCGATGGTCACCGACTCCCCGGAGGCGCACTTGATGACGGTTCTGGCGGCGAGCACGGATCACCTCCTGGCCAGCGCCGGCCGCTGGATGGTGACGGCGGGGGCTGTCGCCCGAGGGGCGGGCGTGCAGAGGATCGCGAAGCTGAGGTTGTCGTCGCAGACGTACATGGAGCCGTCCTTGGCGGAGGCGAAGTCGGAGACGACGAGTGATGCCACGGCCTGGGCGTCGCCGTCGTGGGAGCCGAGGAGCCGAACGACGGAAGCGGCGAAGCCTTCGGGAACGCGGTCGAAGACACCGTCCGTGCCGACGAGGAGGTTGTCACCAGCGCGGCGGGGGAGCTTGCCGACGACCGGCGTCCCCTGAAGGACGGGACCGAGGCTCCCGGCGACGACGTTGGCGATGCCGTCGGCCTTCTGGGGGACGAGGAACGTATCGATCGTGCCCGCCTGCCGGACGACGACGCCTCCGCCGTCACCGAGGTAGCAGTAGCCGTAGGTCGAAGGAGTGCCGACAACGACGATCAGAGTCGAGCGAAAGCCGTCCCGGGGTTCGGCCCGCCCTGCAGCACGGGCCTGCCGGCAGAGGGCCGCCGCGCTGTCGAGGAGGGCTTGCTCGGCCACGAGCTCCGGGTGGGCGGGAACCGCCGGCGACGTTCCGAGCGCCTCGGCGGCCGAGAGAGCGGCGGCTCCCACCGCGAGCCGGGCGGCCTCCTTCCCGTGCGGGAGGCCACCGAGGCCGTCGGCGACGACGAGCACCGCCGTCGAGTTGACCTCGAAGACGATCGCGGCGTCCTGGTTCTCCTTTCGAACGTTCCCGGTGATCGAAGCGACGCCGGCGCCCCAGCTGCGCGTGGCGGCCCTCGGCAGCGTCGCTACACCGCGGCGCTTGGCTTCGGCTATGAGGGCGCCAAGGGCGGCCTCGGGGCTCTCGGCGTTCAAGAGGGCCGGAGGTTCCGGGGAGCGGGTGGTCGGCACCTCGCTCTCCACCGGCGCGATCGAGGGCGAAGTGATCTGGGCCTCGAGCCCGAGGGCCGCCTCTATGCGTCCGAGCCGTGAGCCGAGCTTCCGGCGGTCCCACGCGAGGTAACCGAGCCCCGAGAGAAACGCCATGCCGACGACTGTCTCGATGCCGGAAGACGATTTCTGCTGCGGCAGGCCTCCCGCGGCGGGTCGACCGGCCGGCGCCACGGCGTTTGGCGCCGGCAGGAGGACCGGTGCGCGCGCTTCAGATGCATCGGGCTCTGGCGAGGTGCTCTCCGCGTGGGCGACCGCCTCGACCTTCACGTTCGGCTCCGCCGACGCCTGCACCGGGAGGGTGGCGCGCTCGCTGTCCTGTGGTTTCGGGGACGGGGCCTTCGGCTTCGATGACTTCGAGCTCGGGCGCTTCTGCACGGCGGGCAGCTCCTCGGGAGACGGAGAGGCGGAAGTGGCCACGGGGGTCGGGGCCGGAAGCTCCTGGGCGAGCACTCCGCGCGCCATGAGCAGCATCACGAGGAGGACGACGGCGGCCGCCACGGCGAAGAGCGCGACGGCCCACTCGACGATCGGCCACCACTTAGGGAGGTGACGCGGCGTGGGGAGGCGCCGAGGCGAGGGAACCGGGTGGGGGCGGGTGGGTTTCCGCTCGGCCGGCCGGCGGGCAGGGTGCCGGCCGACCGAGACGGCGACGGGCGAGCGGGCGGGCGACGGGGAGGTAGGCAGAGGCGAGACGGGTGCCGGAGCCGACGCCAGCGCCGCGGGAGCACGCGGAACGGCGACCGACAGGCTCGGCGAATGAACGTCGACACCGATCTGCTGGAGGTAGTCCAGATGCTCCGGCGGGGGGACGGCGCGGCTCACGGCAGCCCTCACCGGGTGATCGACGCGAGGGGGCCGGCGGCCGGGACACCGGCGGCGATGGAGTGGGTGAGCGTGGCACCGACGGCGGCGAAGAACTTCCGGAGTTCCCGGCCGTCGCGGCACCGGTAGGCGTGCGCCGGCGAGGAAGCGATCTCGCGGAGGAACGCTTCGTCGGCATCCGAGCCGAAGGCGACCGTCACCACGTCTGCAACCGCCTTCAAGCTGGCCGCGACCGTCCGGGCGTCGCCGCCGCAGTTGGGCCGGCCGTCGGAGAAGAGGAGGACGACCGGGCGCGACGCGGCGAGGTCCGCCGGAGCGCCGCGGGCGATTCGCTCCGCCTCGGAGAGGGCATCCGCGACGTTCGTCGAGCCGGAGGCGGTAAGCGGCGCGAGGTGCCCGACGAGGGTGTCGGCGGCTTCGGGCGGCTGGACGTTGGAGACGGACGTCGAGAAGTCGATTACTGCGACGGTGAAGACGCCTCGGTTGGCGGGACCGGCGAGCTCGGCGGCGAGCGTGCGGGAAGCGGCGTCCGCCTCCCGCGCCTTCTCGCCGGACATCGACGACGACGCGTCCCGGACGAGGATCGCGAGCTGCTGCCTGCGGCACGCCGTCACGGGCCGGGCGAGTCCGGTCGAGAAGGTGCCGACGCGCTGGAGGGTGGGGATGACGCTCTTCACCGCGCACCTCCCGGCATCGTCATCGGGAGCGTCCCGCCGGCGCCGATGGTCGCGATGAGCGATGCGCTCACCTGGGCGGCCGCATTCTGCAGATCGGCGCGATCCGGCGTGTTCGAGATCGGCATGAGGAGTCCACCTGCCGCGCTCACGAGGGCCTCGAGCTCCTTCGTCTTCTGGCAGACGGCGTAGAAGAGCAGGTCCTTGTCGCGGATCGCCTTCCCGATCTGCGTCGCGGTCGCCCCGGTCCGGTCGGGCTTCGTGTCGTCTGTGAGGAAGGCGACGAAGGCGCCGCGCGTCCGGCTCTTGTCCATGGGCCAGGGAACCGTCTCGAGGAAGTTGCGGATGCCGTCGAGGTGGGTCTCGGGTGCGTCGCCGCCGCCGCCGAAGGTGATGCCGCGGATGTCGGCCATCGCCTGCTCGCGCGTCCCGCCGGCGGTGTGGAGGACCGGCGCCTCGCCGCACTCCTCGTCGCCGTGCGTGCCGACGTAGACCGTAAGGCTCTTCACCTTCGCCGCGATGGTCTCGAGGAGCACCTCGGACGAAAAGGCGATTCCGGCCTGGAAGGCGGCGGACGACCCGGTGCGGTCGATCTCGATTCCGAGCGTCACCTCGACCGGGAGCTTCGGCCGCGCGGCCGGGCGAATGGACGACATCTTCGGGACGAGGAGGGAGCCCTGTTTCCGGTTGGCGCCGATCGACGTCCCGAGCGCGGCCCCGCAAGTGGGGCAAGTCGGCGGGAGCGTCCCCGTGAAAATGGACTGGCACGACGGGCAGAGCGTCATGGGTTTCTTCGAGGGAGCAAAGGTGGTCATGTGGATCTCCTTTCGGTGTGGTCCGGTGCGCCTGCGACCTTCACCCGAAGGGACTCTCCTGCCCTGCACTCCGTCGAACTGACTCACTTCGGCGTGCTGAAGAGCCACTGCAGCGCCCAGCGCCCTTTCGCCGCTCACTCATTCGCTCGCGCCCCCTAAGCGCCGCGAAGCCGAAGGGTGCGAAATGTCTGTGGCGTGCGGGCTTACGCCGGACCGGGGTGCGAAGGCGACTTTGCACCCACCGTGAGCAGGGTCCGGAGGGCGGCGAATGCCGGCCGGCCGGCCGCTGGGGGCAGGGAGTCGACGACGACCGGAAGGGCGATCGAGGCGGAGGCCACAGCCTGCTGGATGGCCGCCACACGCCTGGAGCCCCGGGTCAGGACGGAGATGAAGGCCGGAGACGTTCCGGCGAAGGGGACGAGCGTCTCAGCGAGGGCGACGAGCCTCGGGACGAACGTCCGCCGGATCGCCTCCGTCCCGATGTCGATTTCGAGGGCCAGGAAATGCCCGGGGCTCTCACGCGTGGGCCGCCAGATGGCCAGGACGTCCGGAATCGCGGCTGGCCGCGGGTTCCACCGGCGCTCGAGGACCCAGGACGGTTGTGCCGAGGTCGGAGGGGCCGGGAGCCTCTCGATGATGAGGCGGCAGTCGACGACCCAGAGGTGGTGAGCGACAGCCGACTGGGCGAGCGGGGCACGAAGGAGGAAGAGCTCGTCGTCGCGGGCGCCCTTCCTCTCGACGACGGCATCGCGGCCGGCCGGCCGGAGACGCAGCCGGTTGATGCCGACCTTGTTCCACCGCTCGATGGCGAGGAGGCCCCGGGCAGCGAGCTTCCGGATCCGACGCGAGACGACAGCCTCGCCGAGTCCGGGGAAGACCGCTTCGTGGAGCTGGTACTGCGCGGCCTCTTGCGACCGGCCGATGAACGCGAGCGCGGAGACGTCGCGATCGGTGAGCGTCTCGGGAGGACGTCGCGGGTCGAGCGGCCCGATCGCCGCGGACCGGGGCCGCCCCGAACTTCCCGTTGCTCCGGAGAGGATGACGAGGTCGCTTCGAGCGCTGTCTCCTCGGTCCGGCGGTTCGTGCGGGGTCGGCCCCGGGTCGGCGCCCGCCCGGTCGGAAGGCACCATGGTCCTAGAACGCGACGGCTCGCGCCGGGAGAGTCTCGACGAACGTCGCCTGCTGCCTGAACTGGCGACGCACGTAGTGATCGATAGACGACGCCACGCGATCCGTGAGGTGCTCGGGGACGGTCACAGCGTACGACCGTGACCGGTCTCGCATCACGCGACCGTCGGGCGCCCTCCAGGCTCCCTCGACGTCGCCGCGGCGGGTGAAGCCGCCGGCAAGCTGGACGAGGAAGTCCTCGAAGGCGGCGAAGGCCGCGTCGGAGAACGGGACGGTGTCGTTGTCCGCGAGCGGAACGAGAAGCTCGAGTCGGGTCGTGTCGCGCATTGGGGTGTGGGGAAGGGGATACCAGGCAGCCAGCGAGAGTCGCGTTTTCGGGCCGAGGGCTTCCTTCCGGGAGAGAGGTGTTTCGGTGGAAGTGAGATGCCTCGTGCCCCGCCAGCCGTGGACTGCCGTCCTGCCGATCCCGTCCGGGACGGACGTCTCTCGCTCGAGACGAACGGCGGCGGTCGGGGGCGTTCCTGCAGGCCAGAGGGCTGGCGGGGTCGAGAGCAACCTGAGCGAGACGACAGGAGAGCCAGGATGCGTGCCGGTCCCGGAGAGTGGGTCGGTGTCGGTATCCGGTCTGGCAGTCAGTGCGGCCAGTGCACGTAGGCACTCCGCGCGAAGAAAGCGGCGCCGACGAGTAACCAGGTGAGTGGCTCGCGGACCGCTCGCTCCGCGAACTTGAGAAACACGAACAGCGCGACCGAGAGCACGCGCAGAACGCGGAGCGTGAGCCGAAGCCACACGGATCGGCGGCGCCGACGCTTCGTCGACATAACCGGTGCGATCGAGGGGGTCTGGTCCATAGGGGTGACGGTTTGGAAGTAGTACCGGGATCAGCAGCGCACATGGCTCGGGCGTCCGCCCAAGATCGAATTCTGAAGGGGCGACGGTCACTCCGTGCCCCGCCGGGACGAGGCCGCACTCCGGAGGTGCTGCGGGGGCCACGTCGCCGTTCGCGCGTGGGGCCCGGCAGGTCTTTCGTGCAGCGTCCCGTCCCGGCGGGGCCGGTGGCGACGTCCAGGGGGAAGGGGCCGTCCGGTTGGTGCCGTCAGACGTTCTCGGTGTGGGTGTTCGCGATGCGGACGAGCTCCGGCTGAACGACAGTGGCGATGTCCTCGATCGGGTGCTCGGACCAGACGCGCACGAGGTAGACCGGGATCTCGACGACGCTCCCGAAGAGGAGGACGCGGAGACCGGTGTGCGTCGTGATTTCGATTCGCCCGTCGAGGTGCTCGCGCACGATGGAGCGGAGGTTCTCCCAATCGGCGTCGTGAAGATCGAGGACGCCTGTAGGCGGTTGGACGGCGGGGACGACGATTCCGAAGTGGTGCTGGGGCATAGGAATGAGGTGTAGGTGGGGTAGCGGGCGGCACCATCCTTCCTGGCACGAGTGAATGACGAGGTCGTCACGATCAGAAGACCTTCACGGTGGCGTGGCAGCGCGCGCAGTCGAACCAGCGCGTCACCTGCCGGCAGTTCGAGCAGTAGAGGCGGCTCCCGAACTCCGTGACGCCGCAGCGGTGGCAGGTCGAGAGCACGTTGATCGGATTGACGAAGGAGCAGTGGGGACAGGCGATCGTCCCGCGCCGGACGATGGCGAGGCCGCGGGCGATCCGGCGCCACTCGCCGATGGCGCGGATCAGGTAGACCGGCGCGGCGAAGAGGTAGAGCGTCGCCAGCGCCGAAAGCCGGAGCGCGGTGCGGATCGTCGGGCCCACGTCTATGCCCCCGTCCCCGGTGAGCCACCCATCATCCGAAGGAGGTCCGCGATTCCGCGGACGGGCGCCGCACCCTTGGGGGCAGCCTTCTTCGGTGGAGCCGGCGGGATGGTGGCGCGGTCGACGACGTCGGCCTCGAAGCGGGCGATGAGGTCGGCCGCCGTCTTGGCCGGGACCATCGAGACGGAGGCGATCTCGCGGCGGAAGACCTCGAGGAGCTCGGCCTCGGATCGCTTCGCCATGTCCGAGGGGTCGTTCACCGTCGGGGCGCGCATCGGGAGGGCCGGCTCGCCCTTCACGTGGAGGAAGTACTTCCGGGACGGGAGGCCGACCATGAGGCGACGGAACTCCTTCTGCCTGTCTCCCTCGGAGAGCGCGGCGCCGGCCTCGTCGACGAGGAGGTGGGGATAGATCCAGTCCGCTTCCTCGTGGGAGCGGAAGATCGCCCACCACCACGTGTTGAGCTGGAGGGTCCGGACCATGGGGCCGGGCAGGGCGTTCGCCACGTCCTGCCCGCAGAAGACGACGCCGAAGCCGACCGAGCGGAGCGTCCGGGCCGCGGTCGTCAGGGGCTCGACGAGCTCGCTCCCGCCGGCCAGGAGCGTCGGCGCTTCCTCGAGGAAGAGGAGGCCCGGGCGCTTCGGGTTCCGGCGCGGCGCGCGGAGGAGGACGTCGGTCACCCGGTGGGCGGCGCGTTCCTTCCCGACGGAGGCGGGGAGCGCCATCCCGGAGCCGTAGTTCCCGAGGGTGATGCGCGGGGAGCCGGCCGGGAGGATGTTCCGGAGCGACGCGGGCGGGATGCCGATCGAGAGCCGGACCTCGGGGAACGACAGGTCGTGCTGGAACCGCCGGAGGAGTGCGTCGGCCGTGGGCCGCGCCATGTGGCGCTCGAGCTCGGCGAAGTAGTTGCGGAGGTCGGGCTCGGCGACG
Organism: uncultured Holophagales bacterium; assembly: GCA_937927565.1. Taxonomy (GTDB): domain Bacteria; phylum Acidobacteriota; class Thermoanaerobaculia; order UBA5066; family UBA5066; genus UBA5066. Next base: position 125 of record CALBDV010000892.1, on the reverse strand, counting down.
TCGGCGATGACCTTCGCCCGGAACGCCGGGTCGGAGTAGAGCTTCGAGACGAACCGGAGGTTCGGCGGGAAGCCCTTCTCCGTGAGGAGCCACGAGAGCATGAACAGGGCCTGCTTCAGCGACTC
>CALBDV010000891.1 GCA_937927565.1 uncultured Holophagales bacterium | reverse complement strand
TCGAGTCGATGCCGTAGTTCTCGAGCGCGGCCAGCGGATCGACCTTCTGCGCCGGGACTTTCAGCACCTTCGCGAGCTCCCGTGGGAGGAAGTGCTCCGTCCTCTCGGCAAGGCTCTCCGGCTCGCGGCCCGCCGGGGCGGGAGGCGCCGCTTCCGGCCCGCCCGCCGCGGCCGCCGTCGCAGGAACCCCTGCGACGGAACGCCCCTCACCCGGGCCGGACGCCAGCTCGCCGCCCATCGCGCGGGCCGAGAAGCCCCTGAGCTGCACGCAGACGTTCCCGCGCTCGTCACAGAGGTCGACGTCCAGCCTGACGACCCTGTCGCCCTCGTGGCTCCCCGGCGCGTATCGCACCCAGGCCACCATCGCCGCGGTCCAGGGCGACAGGACGCGAACCCTCTCCAGGGCGAAGGGCAGGCGCGGCCGGGAGAGTCCCGAGTCGTCCCCGACGAGCCCGACCGCGGCCTGCAGCGCGGCGTCGACGAGGCTCGGGTGAAGGACGTAGTCGCGCGCGCTCCGCGCCGCGCTCTCCGGCAGACGCAGCTCCGCGAGCAGCTGACCGGCCCCCCGGTGCACCGCCGTGATGGCCTGGAACGACGGGCCATAGATCAAGCCCATCCGCTCGCACGTCGCGTAGATTTCCGAAGCCGACAGCCGGCCCCGGGTCATCTCGCTCTTGAGCTGCTCCGTGTCGAGCCCGGCCAGCGAGGTCTGCGGAAGCCACTCCCCGCTGCCTTGGCAGTGGACGACGTCTTCGTCTCCTTCCGTCCCGTAGACCTCGAAGCCGATCCGGCCGTCTTCGCAGACCGACAGGGCGATGCAGAGCTCCTTGCCTTCCGTCACGACGACCGGCCGCGCCCACACCGTGTCCCGCAGCTCCACCACCGCCGGCCCCGCCCCCCGCGGCACGGCGTCTTCGATCGCCGCGCGCGCCATCTCGAGGTACGCCACTCCCGGCAGCACCTTCAGGCCCGCCTGGCCGCCGGCCGACAGCCGGTGATCGGCGAGGAAGAACTCCTCGCCCGTGAAAGCCGAGCTGTAGCGTTGCTCGTTGAGGTCGGAGGTGTTTCGGTGAAGCAGCGGGTGAATGACCGAGGCTCTCGCCGAGGTCGCGGTTCGCCCGGAGAACTGCCGGACGAGCGCGACGGCGCTCGCACGCGACAGTCTCTTGCTCTTCAATTCCGTCACCACGTATTCGATGAAGTCGATCATCAGGGGTCTCTCTGTCGGGAATCGGCCTGGCGCGAGGCGGGAAGGCGGGCGGTCCGCTCGCTCTAGACGAGCATTCGGAGCGCCTGGACGCCCTGCTCCGTCGTCACGAGGTCTTCGTCGAGCTGCTCGATGATGTCTTCGATCGACTTGCTGTCCGCGCACACGGCCGACGGGAGGTGGCGCTCGTCGGCAGGGCGGGGCTCGATCCAGTGGCGCTCTCTGGCGAACGGATAGGTCGGCAGGCTGACGCGGCGCGGCCTGGCGCGTCCATGGAGCCTGTTCCAGTCGAAGCTCAGGCCCCGCGCCCAGAGATCGGCGAGCTTGGAGAGCTTCCCGCGCTCGATCCATCTGTCGATCGCGGCCTGCATGTCCTCGTCGAGGCCCAGCGCGGCGAGGGTCTCGTTGCCGGGATCGACGCGGCCCCGGCTAGCCCCTTCGGGGCCCCCCTCTCCCCCGGCATACCGGGCCAGCCCTTCGGCCAGCTCGCCGACGGAGCCGACGACGAAGGCCAGCCTCTCCTCCATCGCCTCCCGGCCGACCTGCAGCGTGTAGGCGACGTCGGCAAGGGCGATCGAGTCGCCGGCCGTTCGGAGGAATGCGGACAGGTCCCGCACCCTCTCCAGGAGCTGCTCCTCCGTCCGTGCGGACAGCGGCACGACGGCCGGGCCGTCTCCGGGAACGGACCGTTCCGGCGCGGGTTCGTGCGGATACTCCTCGACGACCAGGTGCGCGTTCGTGCCGCTGAACCCGAAGGAGCTGACGGCCGCTCGGCGCCGACGGCCTGCGGCGACGTCCCACGACCGGGTCTCCCGGCTGACGAAGAAGGGCGAGCTCCCGAAGTCGAAACGCGGGCTCTCCTTCGTCACGTGCAGCGTGGGCACCAGCGTCCGATGCGACAACGACAGCAGCGCCTTCTGCAGACCCGCCACTCCCGCAGCCGACGTGGTGTGCCCGATGTTGCTCTTGACCGAGCCGATCGCGCAGAAGCCCGTCCGCGCGGTCTTCTCCTTGAAGACAGTCGAGAGCGCCTCGAGCTCTATCGGGTCGCCGAGCCTCGTCCCCGTACCGTGAGCCTCCACGTAGCCGATGGAGTCGGCATCGATTCCGTGCCTCGCATAGACCTCGCGCTCCAGCTCGATCTGGCTGCTCACGCTCGGCGCCGTGATGCCGTTCGTGCGCCCGTCCTGGTTGATCCCCGAGCCGAGGATCACTCCGTGGATGAAGTCCCCGTCGGCTTCCGCGTCCCGGAGCCGCTTCAGCACCAGCGCGCCCACGCCGTCGCCCACGACGATTCCGTCCGCCGTCTCGTCGAACGCCTTGCATCGCCCCGCCGGGGACAGCATGCCGGCGCGGTGCATGGAGAGGAACGGTTCCGGGCTGAGCCAGAGCGCGACGCCCCCCGCGAGCGCCATGTCCGTCTCCCCGCTCGACAGGCCCTGGCAGGCGAGGTGGACGGCCACCAGAGAGGACGAGCACGCGGTGTCGATCGAGATGGCCGGGCCTTTCAGGTTGAGGTAGTAGGCGATCCGTGCCGCCGCGATCGCCCCGTGATTGCTCGTGACGGGCGCCTCGCCGAGGGCTCCGCTCTTCGCCAGAAGCTGTGCGTATTCGTTCGCCGCGATTCCGAGATAGACGCCGCACTTCCGGTTCCCGAGCGTGGCGCTCGCGTATCCGGCGTCCTCGAACGCCCGGTAGGCCTCCTGGAGGAACAGCCGGTGATGAGGATCTATGAAGTCGGCCTCCTGCGGGGAGATCCGGAAGAAGAGGGGGTCGAAGCACTCGATGTCGTTCAACGCCCCCAGCCACATCGGGACGCTGCGGTACTCGAGGGGGAGACCCGGGTCGCCGGGGTGACGCCCCCCCCACCGGGATGGCGGAACCTCGACGACGGAGTTCCGCCCGGCCGCCAGGTTCTCCCAGTACTCCCGCAGGTTCTCCGCCCCCGCGTACCTTCCGGACATGCCGATGACGGCGATCCGGTCGTCGACCGGCGCGCGCCCGGGCCGGCCGGCGCGGCGGCTCCGGCGTCGATCGAAAGCGAGGTTCCGGGGCGGCAGCGGACGCCCCGCAACCGGCGGCGCCGCCGCCTGGCGAGCCGGCACGCTCCGTAGCTCCTGCTCAAGGAACGCCGCGAAGTCCCGGACGTTCGGATAGTCGAAGATCCTCGAGTTCGACACCGTCGTGCCGTACCGCCGGTTGATCGCTGCGACCAGGTCCGCCCCGAGAAGCGAATCGAGACCGAACTCCGAGAACGCCCGCCCAGGGTCGATCTTCGACGGGTCGATCCCGAGAAGCGTTCCGAGCAGGGCCTTCAGCTCCTCCTGCCGCTGTTCCAGGCCGCCCGGCGGCTCCATCGGGGACCGTCCAGCAGGGAGCGGCTCGACGCGTCGATCGGGAGGGGCCGTAGCAGCCGGGGCGGAGCCGTCCAGAATCCGGGCCTTCCGGAGGTAGGACCGGATCTCGTCCCGGTCCCCTTCCACGACCAGCAGCTGGTCGACCGGAAGATGGAGGCCGCGATCGAAGGCGCGCAGCCCCGTCGTCGTCCGCATCGCTCGCATCCCCGTGTTCGCCTGGAGCGCCTGCTCCCAGGACCGCTCGATGCCCATCCCGCCTGCCTCCCACAGCGGCCAGTCGAACGACCGCGTGCGCCCGTGACGCCGGTTCGCGGCCGCGAGCCGGTTGCGATGCGCGGCGAAACCGTCGAGGAACGCGTTCGCCGCGGCGTAGTCGACGGTCCGGGCATTACCCAGGACGCCGGAGACCGAGGAGAACAGGACGAAGAAGTCGAGGTCGACGTCCCGGCTCGCTTCGTCGAGGTTGAACGCACCGGCCACCTTCGGGGCGAGCACCCGGAGGAACTCCTCACCGCTCTTCGCGGGGATGGCATGGTCCACGAGCATGAGCCCGGCGCAGTGCAGGATGCCGTCGAGACGACCGAATTCCTGGTGGACTCCGGCGACGACGCGAATCGCCTCGTCGAGAACGGTGGGGTCCATCTGCCGGTAGGCGACGCGGCCCGCGTACCCGGACAGCACGCCCATCCGCCTCCTGGTCTCCTCGCTCGGCGCGGACCGCCCCGTCAGGACGACCCTCGCCTCGCCCGTCCGCTCGAGGAGGTCTCTCGCGAAGAGCAGGCCAAGGCCGCCCGTTCCCCCGGTGATGAGGTAGACGCCTCGATCCCTGAATGCCATCGGCGCGTCGCGATCGGTCTCGACCTCCACCCATCGGAGGACCTGCCGCCCCCCCGGCGCGTATCGGACGACGGGATCGAGAGCGCTCGCGCTCTCCTCGGCCAGGAGGCGGGCAATTGCCTCCGGCAACGTGCCCGCGGGAACGAGGATCAGCTGCCCGGTGAGCCAGGGATTCTCGAGAGCCGCGGTCTTCAGGATGGCCGAGAGCCCGGTCGAGCAGCCCTCGGACTGGTCGGCGATCACCAGCTGGACGAGGACTCTCCCGGCGCGCCTGTTCCGGACGACGGCCTGCACCCATTCGAAGACGGCCTTCGCATCGCGGCTGTAACGCTCCGCGAGATTCCCCCCCGATGACGCATCCCGGGCCTCGCAGCGGCTGCCGGGGACCAGCGCCTCCACGAGCGCGGCGTCGCCGCCCGGTCGCTCGAGAAGGAGCACCCGGTGCTCCTCGAACCCGGGTGCCGTCGCTCCGGCGATCACCTCGACGCCCCTCGTCTGCCACGACGGCGTCGCGAGAACCTGCCCGTCCGACCGAGGCTCCTCTCCGGCGCCGGCGGACCGGACGTTCGACGGGCGAACCGACAATCCGTGCAGCTGCACGAGGACGTCCCCGCCTTCGCTCACCAGGTCGATGTCGAACGCAGGGTCCTCCGTCTCGTGCCGCTCCGAGGCGCGCCGCACCCGTGCGACCACCTCGTTCTCGAGCGGCGCGAAGATGCGCAACGTCTCGAGCGCGGACGGCAGCCACGATCGTGACGACCGGGAGTCGCCCTCCAACGAGGCCAATCCGGCATTCAGCGCACGCTCCAGCAGGACCGGGTGCAGCACGTACGCCCCCGCCGGATCCGCGGTGCCCGCCAGCCCGAGTCGCACCGTCTGACCGATCCGCGCCTCGAGATCGAGCTTCACCGGAGCAGCGCCGGGACCCGACACGGCACGGCCCGTGCAGTGAACGAGCTCCTCCCCGCCGTCCCGGCCGTAGACCTCGAAGTCCAGCCGGCCCTCCCCTTCCGCGTACAGCGCGACGTTCACTTCGCTCCTGCCGGGGACGAGGATCGGGCCGGCCCAGCGCGTCTCGCGAAGCTCCAGAACGGCCCCGGCCGGGCTGTCGGGAAGAGCCTGCTCGACCGCGGCCCGGACCATCTCGAGGCAGACCAGGGCAGGCAGCACCTTCACGCCGGTGTCGTCCGTGACGACGAAGGTCTCGTCGCCGTCGAACGTCGAGGTGTAGCGGTGCTCGGCCAGGTCGGACGTGTTTCGGTGCAGCAGCGGGTGCAGCACGGCCAACGCCGTTCCGAAAGCCCCGCTCCCGCTCTGCTCGGAGCGAATCCAGTAGCGCTCGCCGGCGAACGGATACACCGGAAGCTCTATCCGGCGCGGCCTCGTGCCGCCCCACAGCCGCTCCCAGTGAATCTCCGCACCCCTGACCCACAGATCGGCCAGCCTCGAGAGATCCCTTTCGGCGAACCCCGAGCCGATCAGGGCACGCTCCTCGCCGTCTGCCGAGAACGCCAGAGGCGCCTCCCCGTCGCGCGTCACCTTCCCCTCGTGGACGTCCTCGACCGGCCCTGCGACTCGGAGATAGGCCTCGAGCTCGTCTGCCAGCTGATCGAGCGACCTCGCCAGGAACGCGACCCGCTCGTCCATGGCGGCCCGGCCGACTTGCAGCGTGTAGGCGAGGTCGGTGAGCTCCGTCGTCCGTCCCTCCGTGCGGACGAACCCGAGCAGGTCCTCGGCCCGCTGCCGCAGCTGTTCGGGGGTGCGCGCCGAAAGCGGGACGACGGTCCTCGTGCCCGGACCGATCGTCGCCGCCCGTTCGGGTTCGCCGGATCGCTGGCCGTCGCCGATCACCACGTGCGCGTTCGTCCCGCTGAACCCGAAGGCGCTGATCGCCGCCTGACGGCGCCCGCTCTCCGCCGGCCTCCACTCCTGCAGCTGCCGGTTGACGTAGAAGGGGCTGTCCTTCAGGCCGATGTGCTCGTTCAGCTCCTCGAAATTGATGGTGGGCGGCAGCTGCCGGTGCCTGAGGGCGAGCAGCAGCTTGATCACGCCGGCGATGCCCGCCGCGGTCAGGCAATGACCGATGTTGCTCTTGACGGAGCCGAGGGCGCAGTAGTCGCGCTTCTGCGTGAACCTGCCGAACGCCGCCTTCAGCCCCTCGACCTCGATCGGATCGCCGAGCTTCGTACCGGTGCCGTGGGCCTCGACCAGCTGGATCTCCGCCGGGTCGATCCCATGTCGCTCATAGACCTCCTGCATCAGTCGCGTCTGCGACTCCGGGTTGGGCGCCGTGATGCCGTTCGTCTTTCCGTCCTGATTGACGCCCCAGCCCTCGATGATGCCGAGAACGATGTCCTGGTCCCGGAGGGCGTCCTCCAGCCGTTTCAGGACGACGACTCCCACCGCTTCTCCCGGAACGAACCCGTCGGCTCGCTTGTCGAAGGTGAAGCACCTCCCTTCGGCCGACAGCATCCCCGCCTGCGAGGTCTTGATGTGCATGTCGGGTCCGGACATGACGTAGACACCGCCGGCGAGCGCCATGTCGCTCCCGCCCGCGATCAGGCTGTCGCAGGCCTGCGCCAGCGCGACCAGCGACGACGAGCAGGCCGTGTCGACCGACACGCACGGTCCCTGCAGGTTGAGGAAGTAGGACGCTCGAGCGGCCAGGATGGACGTCGCCCCGCCGGTGAAGCCCTGGGCCGTCAGCTGATGCCGCCGCGACAGCTGGTGATAGTCCCCCGTGGCACATCCGACGAAGACGCCGCACCGGCTTCCGGAGAGGGAGCGCGCGTCGTACCCGGCGTTCTCGATCGCATGCCAGGACGCCTGCAGGAACAGGCGCTGCTGCGGGTCCATGGACTCCGCTTCCGTCGGCGAGATGCTGAAGAACAGCGGATCGAACTGGTCGTACCGGTCGAGCGCCCCGAGCCACTTGCTGTAGGTCTTGCCGGGTACTGGATTGCCGGCTCGAAAGTAGGTGTCGGTGTTCCAACGCTCGGGCGAGACCTCCGTGACGCAGTTCCGCCCTTCCGCGAGGTTTCGCCAGAACTCGCTCAGGCTTCTGGCCTGAGGAAACTGCCCGGCCATTCCGACGATGGCCACGCGCCGACTCGGCCGCGCCGTAGGCGTGCCCGCCGCCAGGCGCCCGGCCCCGCCGCCGTTTCTCCGCGACACGAGCCTACGGGCATCGCCCTTCGTCGCCGTCTCCCGCAACGTCGCTGCGTCCGCCCCTGCCGGCGCGTCCGCGCCCGCGCCCCGGAGCGTCCCGTGCTTCTCCGCCTCCGCCATGACGTGCCGGCCGAGCTCCGCCAGGGTCGGATGGGCGTAGACCTGCGTCGCCTCGATCGCCGTTCGGTACGTTTCGTTGATCCGGCGGATCCAGGTCACACCGCTGATCGAGTCCAGACCGAGATCGACGAACGGCATCTGCTCGTCGATGTCGCCCTCTCGGAGCTGGAGCTCGCGGGCCAGAAGAGTCCGCAGCGTCGCCAGGACCTCGGCCAGAGGGTCGCCGACCGAGGACCGGCTCAGGGCGATCGCGGGGACCTGACCCAGCGCTCGCGGAGACGCGTCGGGCACCGGTGCTTCGGGAGACCGCGGCTCGACCTCGGCCCAGAGGCTCGTCCGGATCCGCTCCAGCGTCTCCGCCCGTCCGACGAAGGTCTTCTCGTGCATCTCCAGCTCGCGGCGATAGGTCTCCTCCACCTCTCCGCGGACGCTCGCGGTCCACTCCTGCTTGAGCTGGAGGAGACGCTTTCGGGGAGTCCGGGCGATTCGCCTCGCCAGAGCGAGCGCGGCCGGAAGCACCTCGGCGCGCGGCAGCACCGGGGCCCGGAGACCCCTTTCCTTCAGCTCCCTGCCGGTGTACTGACGGCCGCTGAAGAGGCTCTCGCGCGCCAGATCCGCCCCGAGCTTCCGAGGGAGGACCCAGGTGGCACCCGCTCCCGGGGTGAACCCGTAGGTCATGTATGGGCTGACGTACCGACTCTCCTCGCTCATCAGCACGAGGTCGGAGAACAGCCCCATCGTCCAGCCGGCGCCGAGGCCGTGCCCTTGCATCGCGGCGATCACAGGCAGGCTGCACTCGAGCGGCAGCTGGAAGGTCCGGACGTCCGTGAACCGCGCTCTTCCTTCCTGGATGGCGAGGAGGCTCTCCCTCGTTCCGCCGGCCGCGAAGTAGCTGTCGTACCCGGTGAGGATCACGACCTTGTACGCCGGATTCCCCTCGACGTGCGCGAACGCCTCCGTGACCCCCTCGATCAGGGCGTCGGAGAACATGTTCCGGGCCTCCCGATCCTCCATCCGGACGACCACGATGCCCCCGGGGTGCGCGGTCGCCGTGACGACCGGTGACCGCAGCGGGATCGACACCTCCTCGGCCGTCGATGCCTCTGTCTCGGCCGCCGTCACGTCAGGCTCCAGGACGGCGGAGAGGTCCGTCGCCGCCGCGTGTCGTCGGCCCGGCACTCCGCCTTGCGACCCGGCGGCCCATGCCTCCGCGACCTTCGTCGCCTCGGCGAGGACGGCGCCGCGCTCGACGGCGACCAGTGATCCGACGCGCCGCTGCAGGTCCTCACCGCGATAGGCCTCTCCCGTGAGAAGGGCTTCCCTTCCGGCGTCGTCGCCCAGGCGATCGAGGAAGAGCGCTGCCGCACCGGGAGGGGCGTCCGCCGCGCAGTAGAGACCGCTCCGGCTGTAGACCCGCGCGTCGCAAAGCTGGCTGACGAACCACGCGTTTCCGTTCGCGTCGTGCGGCAGCGCCGCGACGACCGGGACCTCCGACTCCGCGATGAAACGCCGCAGCTCAGGAACGGCTTCCGCCGGGACGTCGGAACCGTCCGCAACGAGGACGATCGCCCCGGCGCCGTCGGGGGGCCTGTCCTCGAGCCCCCCCGCTCCGTACTTCAGAACGGCGACCGGGCCCGGCGCCGCCTTCAGCGGGGCCGCCTCGAGATGCGTCCCTGCGCCAGCCAGTCCGTTCAGGCGCGGCGCCAGGTGCCGCTTCAGGAGGCGCAGCGCCTCCTTCGGCTTGTCGGCCAGCGTCGCCGCGAGCGCTTCGGCGTACGCCTCGACCTCCTCGGACGGGAGGATCGGACAGCTCCATCCTCTCGCGCGCAGCTCCCTGCCGCTGACCTCCGTCCACGCGACGTCCTGGGCTCGAGCGCCGCCGAACCGTTCCCGGAGCAGGGCCATCTCGGCGGGCACGGCGTCGGCCGTCTCGCGCGCGTCGGCGTAGCCGTATCGCGCGTCCTCGGCGCAGACCATGAGGTCGCAGAGAGCCGCGACCGTGAACGCCGCGCCGACGGCGTCCTCGTCGAGTACCGCCAGGACCGGGTACGGGAACGACGCGATCGTCTCGTAGAGCTTCTGCTCGACGGCTGCGTCGTGGACCTTCCTGCCGCCGGCGGCGAACGCCCGGGCGACGCCGCTGAGCAGCAGGACCTTGAGCGGCGCCTCGCGCTGCACCCTCTCGAGCGCCTGGCTCAGCAGCGGAATCGCGTTCGGAGGAGCGGCGCTCGCGACGTCGATCGAGTAGATCCCCCGGCCGCGATCCCACAGGCGGACCGACGACGGGACGGGGGTCGCGCCCGGCGGTCCGGGCTGCAGGAGCGTGATCTTCGCGCGATCCCTCGACGCCACCGAGCCTGCCGGAGAGCCCGCGGCCGGATCGGACAGGGCGATGGTTCCTCGCGGCGTCGGCGCTGCCGGCGCGGACGGGACTGTCGCGACCGGCCCGTCCAGCCCGATCTCCCTGCGAAGCAACGGGGACGCCGGCGCTTCGACGGCCCGCTCGGACGGCCGTGCTCCGGCCTTCTGCCATCTGAGGCCACGCACCTCTGCCGCGACCATGCCGCGCGAGTCGCACAGGTCGATGTCGGCCGCCTCGTGACCGCCGGGCTGGACGCGCACGCGGGCGACCGTCTCCGCCGGGCAGGGCGAGACGATGCGCAACGACGACAGGGCCAGCGGTGCCGAGTCGCCGCAGGCCGCCCGCAGAGCGCCCTCCACGACCGTGGGATGAAGGACGTACTCCTCCCCGGCGGAGGTGTCGTGCGCGACCGGCAGACGGACCAGCCGCTCCCCTCGGGCCTCGAGCTGCGCGAGATCCAGCTCGACGGGGCCCCTCTCCCGCGCGAGGATCGCCCGGCCCTGGCAGTGGACGGTCTCCTCTTCTCCGCGCCGGGTGTAGATCTCGAAGTCCACCTCCTCCTCGCCGACGGCCGACAGCGCAATCACGACGTCGGTCGGCCCCGTCACGCGGACCGGCTCGCCCCAGACGACGTCGCGCAGCTCCACGCACCGTCCCGCGGACGACGGCACGGCCTCCCGCATCGCCGCCCGCGCCATCTCCAGCTGCGCCGCCGCCAGAAGAGCCCCGTCGACGACGAAGAGCTCGGTCCCCGTGAAGCTCGAGCGGTAGCTCTGCTGCGTGAGGTCGGACGTGTTGCCGTGCAGCAGTGGATGAAGGGCCGCGGTTCCGGCGAACCTGGGCGACGCGGGCGGCGCCGAAGCGACGTCGATCCAATGGCGCTCCCTGGCGAAGGGATAGGTCGGGAGGCTCATTCGGAGCGGCCGGTCGTCGCCGTAGAGAGCGCTCCAGTCCAGCTCCAGCCCCTTCACCCACAGCTCGGCCAGCTTCGGGAGGTGCCTCTGGATGACCCACTCTCCCACCGCCTGCCGCGAGACCTCATCCGCGGTGAAGGTCGCGAGGGCTTCCCTGTTGCGCCTCGCCCGCCCCCGGTACGTCTCGCCGCTCCCCTGCTCGCCCGCGACATAGGCCCGGAGGCAGTCGGCAAGCCGGTCGACCGATTCCGCGACGAAGGCGAGACGCTCGTCCATGGCCTCGCGCCCCACCTGGAGGGTATAGGCCATCGAACCGAGATCGACGCCCCCCCTCCGCGAGCCGATGAACGACAGCAGCTCCCGGGCCTTCTCGTGCAGCTGCTCGGGCGTCCTCGCCGAGAGCGGCACGATCGCGGGCGCCGGCTCCGCGGGACGACGATCCCGTGCCTGGTACTCCTCGACGATCAGATGCGCGTTCGACCCGCCGGCGCCGAACGACGAGATGCCTGCGATCCGCGGCAGCGTCCGCCCGTTCACCACCGGCTGCTCCCAGGTCCGCAGCGTCTGGTTGACGACGAACGGGCTCGAGGGAAAGTCGATGAAGGGGTTCAGCTCCGCCGAATGCAGCGAGGGAACGATCTCCTGATGCGCCATCTGCAGCAGGACCTTCGTCAGGCCCGCGATGCCGGCGGCGGACTCGCAGTGTCCGATGTT
>CALBDV010000890.1 GCA_937927565.1 uncultured Holophagales bacterium | reverse complement strand
GGAGCTTTCCCGACCGATCCTTCGCGAAGACCTTCCGGTGGGGAACAGTCAGAAAGCCGCGAGAGTACACCCGCTCGCCGCGCTCATCCGCGGACTCCTGGCCGTGGAGGTAGAGGACGAAGTCCATCGCGGCGGCGACCTCGTCGGCAAGGCGCCCGGGGAGCCACGGCCGCACCGCCTGGAGTTCTCCCGTGGGGCTCTTGATCTGGCGCGGGAGTGCCGTAAAGACGACGTGAATCGGTAGCGAGAGAAATGAGCGGACGATCTGACGCAGGGTATGGATGCAGCGACCCCACTCCGCGAGGGAGGGGTTACCGGCGGCATTCGCGCCTTCGGCCCGGCGCATGGTGCCCTCCATGGCCATCCGCGCCACCTCGGTCAGGGAGTCGACCACGACGGTCTCGAACGACTCGCTGTGAGCGCGGACGGTCGCGATGGCCTCGAGAACCTCGGTAATCGACGAGCAGCGGACGTAGTCGACGCCTTGGTCTCGGACCGAGAGGAGGCCACCCTCGCAGTCGACGAAGAGCGGACGAGGAAAGGAGGAGGCGGCGGTCGTCTTCCCGGAGCCGGAACTGCCGTAGAGGAGAAACCGCAGGGGGCCCGAGCCCACGGCGCGGCTGTTCTGGAGGCGGAGCATTGGGAAGGGAGAGGAATGGGAAGGAGGGCGACCGGGACGCAGGCGAACCGGTCAGAAAATGGCGGTCACCGTACTAGCACGCGGAAGCACCCGCAAGACGAGAAGCGCCTACGGCTCAACGGTTCGATCCTTCCTGCAACTCGAACTGTGTGCGGCGCCGTGGACCGACGCGGGAAAACGCGCCCTCTCTCCGCACTTCGGAGGAAGAGGTGGCCTGTCGTCGGCTCGTCGACCCGACGCCCGTTACGCACTTCGGCCGAGGGCGCAAACCAGCGTCGCGTCCTGAAGCCATTTGTTGGACGCTGCGCTACCAGGCCCCGGTTCGGAAGCATTCAAGGTTCTCTCCGCACCCTGGCGGAACCAGAGGCCGCGTCGATCCCTCGGCCGTGCTCCGGGGCGGGGGCGAGGAGGCAGGGAGACAATCGAGTTGAACGCGCTGCGGGCGCCGATGGCGTCCTGACGCCGCATCTTCTGCCAGGGTCGCCGCTCGCTGAGGTCGAAGCCTCGCGACGTCCACCGGCCGGTAGGCCATGCGCCGCATTCCCGCCGAGCCGTCTTCCAGGAGGCACCAAAGCAACAATCGCGGTCCGTATTACCCGGGCCGCGATTTCTTGCTTTTGTACTGTTCTGAACAAAGGGTTGGCGTTTAGTTCACGATGATCTGAACCGTCTGCGTCGTTGTGCCGCAGGGGCCGATCACGGTGAGCGTGACGGTATCGGTGCCGGTGTTGTTGTTGGCGGAATATGTCGAGGTGAACGTACCGTTACCACTACCGTTTCCGGGCGAAGCTCCATTGCCTAGTGAGCTACTCAGGCTCCAACTCGTGGCATTCGAGACGGTGAAGCTGATTACCGACGAGTCGAAAAGGTTGATCGTCGACGGCGTTGCCGTGAACGACGAGATTCCCGGAGCCGGCGTGACTGTCACGCTGGCGTTGCCGTTCGTGGAGCACCCTGCGGCTGCGGTGACGGTCACCGTGAGCTGGACAGGGCCGGTGGGACCAGCGGAGAAGGTGATGGCGTTCGTACCCGCACCCCCCGTGATCGTCCCGTTCGTAATGCCCCACGCGTAGGAAGCGCCGACACCGGCATTCGGCACGGAGGCCGCGTTGCCGGTGGACGAACCGCAAATCGGAGATGGGGGTGCCGTTATGGTCGCTGAAGGACTCGTCGCCGGGGTGCATTCGACGTTCCATATGTCCACGCGGAAGTACACGTTCGTGGCGTCGAACGTCGCGAACCCAGCCACGATGTCCTCGGCCGGATCACCGATCGACGAGTCACCCTTCGGATCGGTCCCAAGCGTGCTGATACTCGCCCAGTCCCCCACCTGTCCGTCCATCGTGATCGTCGCGGCGTATGCCACCCCTGCGACCCCAGCACCGGCGAGGACGGCAAGGAAGAGAGCACCAGCGACGCCCGCGCGGCTTCGAAGGAGCCCGAAGGCGGCAGCGGCAATAGCGATCCCGAAGATCGAGAGACCAAAGACCCCCAGGGCGGGGATGTTCACCGCGCCAGGGTCTACGCCCGCATCCAGCGTCAAGAGCATGGGGCTTCCACCGCTACCGCTCGTCGTTAACATGACGTCATTCGCGGCGTTCAGCTGCGAGTGGAAGTACGCGCGGACCGTCGCATTCGCGGGCATGAACGTCCGAGGGAGGTACCCCTCGATCACGTCGCCGCCACCCGTCCCGACGTTCAGCCCGACCGGCCA
>CALBDV010000889.1 GCA_937927565.1 uncultured Holophagales bacterium | reverse complement strand
TTCCGGGCGGGTTCCCGGTCGGCCTCCCGACCGAGGTGAATACCGTGGCGGTCGGTGACCTGGACGGCAACGGGGTCGGCGACGTCCTCGTCGTCGGCTACGGAAGCACCTTTGCTGGCAACACGGTCCCGGGCGGCCTGCGCGCCTACAACACGAACGGGACGCTTCGCTGGAACCGCGCCGGTGGCGACTTCGACGGGAACGGCGTCGCGGAGGCCGTCTACTCGACGCCCGCGATCGCGGACGTTGACGGGGACGGGGCGCCCGAGGTCGCCTGGGGAGGCTACGACGGCTTCGTCTACCTCGCGGACCTCTCGACCGGGGCGAACAAGCCGGGGTGGCCGATCTTCGTCAAGGACACCGTCTGGTCCTCGCCCGCCCTCCACGACCTGAACGGCGACGGCAACGAGGAGGTCATCATCGGCGTCGATGCGCACGCGGGAGACGTCGTTCTCGGGGTCCCGACGCCCGACGGCGGCTGCCTCTGGGCATTCGAGTCGGACGGAAGCGTGCTCGCGGGATTCCCCTCCTGCATCAGCATGGTCATCTGGAGCTCGCCGGCCGTGGGCGACATCGACGACGACGGAAGCCCGGAGATCGTCTTCGGGACGGGGAACTGCACGGTCGCCAACGGGTGTGTCGCGTCGGGGGCCTACACCTACACGCACAAGCTCTACTCCGTCGAGACGGACGGAACCGCCACGCCGGGCTGGCCGGTGACCGTCGACGGGGAGGTGAAGGCGTCCCCCGCCCTCGCCGACCTCGACGCGGACGGCGACCTCGACGTCGTCGCGGTCGACTTCCCGACGATCTCGGGGGGCAAGTCGAAGGTCTACGCGTTCGACGGGAGCGGCTCGCAGCTCTTCAAGACGACCCTCCGGACGGTCATCGGCGTCGACACGTACGTCGGCGAGGAGCCGATCGTCGCCGACGTGTACGGGGGAAGCGCTCCCGAGGTCCTTGTCCCCTACAACTGGGAGGCAGTGGTCGTCAGCAACGTCGGGACGGTCCTCTCCGGTGGAGGAGGCCCGTCCTACTCCACGTGGGGTCCCGTGACCGGCGTCGCCGCAGGGGAAATGGAGTCGGACGGTGTCGCTCTCGAGGTCGCGGTCGCGTCGTCGACGGCGGGTCTCCCGGGCGGGGGCGTCAGCGAAACGGAGGTCTGGGTCTGGAGCCCGAAGGCCTCCTCGGTCCCTCCGTGGGGCGCCTTCCGCGAAGGGGAACGCCGCCTCGGGGTCGCCGCAGGTACTCCCGCCGGGCCGGCGCCGGTCCCGCCCACTGTGACGGGCGTCTTGCCAGGCTCCGGCACGACCCTCGGAGGGACGGCGGTCACGATCTCCGGTACGGGCTTTCATTCGGGCGCGTCGGTCACCTTCGGCGGAGCGGCGGCGACGGGCGTGACGGTGTCGAACCAGACCACGATCACCGCCACTACGCCCGCGCGCTCGGCCGGGCCGGTGACGGTCACCGTCACGAACACCGACGGCGGCTCGGGAAGCCTCGCAGGCGCCTTCACCTACATCGCGCCCCCCGTCGTCGTCAGCGGGATCTCGCCGCGGACCGGCGTCCCGACGGGCAACACGCTCGTCACGATCTCGGGCTCGGGCTTCGTCTCCGGTGCTACCGTCACGATCGGCGGCGCCGCCGCGACGAGCGTGACCTTCCTGAGCTCCTCGTCTCTCCGGGCGAGGACCCCGGACCGACCCGTGGGGCCCGCGGATGTCGCGGTATTGAATCCCGGCGGAGGGACTGGAGTACTCCCGGGAGGGTTCCTCTATTCGGCGACGGGCGTGGCGGCGCGCTTCTACTCGATCACGCCGTGCCGTCTCGTGGATACGCGGAATCCTGCCGGAGCCTTTGGTGGGCCGGCCCTTGCGGCGACGTCCGCCCGCTCCTTCAACGTCCCCGCAGGAAGCTGTGGGATTCCGGCGGACGCCGCAGGTGTCTCGCTGAACGCAACCGTGGCCGACGCCACAGCTGACGGCAGCCTTACCGTCTACCCCGGCTCCGGTTCCCTGCCGGAGACAAACACGATTACCTTCCGACCGGGTAAGAACAGGGCCAACAACGTCGTTGTCGGGCTGTCGGGCGGGGTCGTGTCGGTGTACGACGCACAAACGGCCGGGACGGCGCACCTGATCCTGGACGTCAACGGCTACTTCCGCTGATCCCCCGGGGGAGTCGCTTTCCCCGGAAGCTGCACCCAGCAGACGGATTCTGGTGGGAGCCCCTTCGACGCGAGCCACCTCGTGAGGGCCGACCGCACCCGCGGCTCGTCGCGGAAGGAGAGTTCGTGTGCCATGAGCGGCTCCCATACGCGGGGATGACTGCTCGAGTAGCCGTTCACGGTCGGAACGCCGGTCGCGACGGAGGCCCACATCGCGTCGAGCTGGGTCACCCAGAAGGGTTTCCCCGAGAGAATGGGCGAGTAGTAGAAGGCCGCGCAATCCTGCGGGATCGCCGCAGCGACCGCGTCGACCCTCGCCCGGACGGGCCCGGTCTCGAAGGAGGGGAGCGACTGGAGTTGCTCGGCTCCGACGAGAAGGACGAGCCCGACCGCGGCGGCGCGGCTCCTGCGAAAGAGGGCGTCGACGGTCATCGCGAGTGCCGCGCCCGCGGGAACGAGGAGAAGGAGGATCAGCCGCCCCACGGCCCGGACCGAACTCGCGCCCGGCAGCATCTCGAAGACGGGCCGCCACAGCGTGTGTCCGCCCGGCCAGGAGGTCGCGAGGAGGACGAGGAGCGCGGCCGAGACGAGGCAGATCCGGAAGGGCGGCGACGTGCGGAGCCGGACAGTTCCCCAGGCGATCGCCGCGAGGGTCGCGAAACCGGTGAAGAACTGCTTCTCCCAGGAGAACGGAAGGCGGCCGAATACGTCCCACTGCCCCAGCCAGCTGCCGTACAGGACGCTCGTCGGTCCGGGGTTGAGCCACGCTTTCAGGGGTGGAAGGAATGGGATGACGCTGTCGAAGCTGCGGGGGCCGAGCTCCGCGGCCGCCTTCGAATACGGTAGGGCGAGGGGGAGAAGGGCGAGGGAGGCCAGGACCGACCCGGCGAGGAGGGTCGGCCACGTGCTCCTCGCGAGCCGGAGCACGCTCGTGGCGTCCGCGCGCCGGGACAGGCCCGCGACGAGCGCAAGCCCGAGGCCGAACGCGAGGAACCACCCGAGATACATCCCCCCGTAGACTTGGGCGACGCACGATCCGATGAAGGCGCCGACCCACGCGGAGGCTCGGCGCGGCCGGCCCGCCTCAGATTCTCGGAACGCCTCGATCAGGGCCAGAACGGCGAGTGCCGTGAAAGCCTGCAGCAGCAGGTGAGCGTGCTGAAGCCTCTGGACGCGTGGGGCTCCGAACGCGAAGAGGTAGGCCCCGGCGGCTGCCCCGAGCGCTCCGACGCGAAAGCCCTTCCGGAACAGCGCGTATCCGGCCGCGAAGCTCGCGAGCAGCGAGGAGATGATGACGAGCTGGAACGCGGTCTCGGCCGACACGCCCGCCAGCCGGAACGGTGCGTAGAACGGGAGCAGGCCGAGGAGGTTCTCCCCGAGCGCTTCGGTGTTCTGTTGCGGATAGAAGACGGGTGGAGACCAGAAGCGATCGTGGGCCGGGTTCCCGGACGCCCAGAGCCAGGCGTGTTCGAGGACATAGTTGAGGTGACGGACGTCGCCCTCGTCGAGGTGAAGGCGCTCGAAGCCGGAAGCGAGTGGAACGCGAAACGCCAGGAGCACGCCGATCACCGCGAAGAGGAACGGACCCCACGGGGACCAAGGATCGCGGGCCCGCTCTCGGCCGAGAGCCACCGGCGCGTCGGGCCTCATGCCACCCTCTCCACGATCCGCCGCGCCGCGTGCCTCCAGGTCCACCGCTCCCGCATC
>CALBDV010000888.1 GCA_937927565.1 uncultured Holophagales bacterium | reverse complement strand
TGGCTCGTCCTGATGCTCCGCGCGATCCTCCCGGCCGCGCGCCGCCGCGACGACGCCCGCTCGCTCGTCCTGATGTTCACGGGCGCCACGACCGCCATCGGCCTCCTCTACGGCGCCGGCTTCTTCTTCACCGCCAAGACGCACCTCTCCGTCATGGAGTACTGGCGCTGGTGGGTCGTCCACCTCTGGGTCGAGGGCTTCTTCGAGGTCTTCGCCACGGCGGCGATCGCCCTCCTCTTCGCCAAGCTCGGCCTCGTCGACAAGAAGCACGCAGGCGCGGCGGTCATCGCCTCCTCGGCCCTCTTCCTCTTCGCCGGCATCCCCGGCACGTTCCACCACCTCTACTTCAGCGGCACGCCGGTCTCGATCCTCGCCGTCGGGGCGAGCTTCAGCGCCCTCGAGGTCGTCCCGCTGACGCTCATCGGCATCGAGGCGTTCCGGACGAGCCGCCTGCAGACCGCCGCCACCTGGATGACCGCCTACCGCTGGCCGATCCGGTTCTTCGTCGGCGTCGCCTTCTGGAACCTCGTCGGCGCGGGCGTCTTCGGCTTCCTCATCAACCCCCCGCTCGCCCTCTACTACATGCAGGGCCTCAACACGACGCCCGTCCACGCCCACACGGCCCTCTTCGGTGTCTACGGCCTCCTCTCGCTCGGCCTCGTCCTCGTCATCGCGCGGAAGCTCTCGGGCGTCCGCCCCTGGAAGGAGACGCAGCTGAAGTGGGCGTTCTGGGGGATGAACGTCGGGCTCGCGCTCATGGTCGTCCTCTCCCTCCTCCCGATCGGCCTCGCGCAGACCTGGGCGAGCGTCGAGCACGGCCTCTGGTACGCCCGCAGCGCCGACTTCCTCCAGCTCCCCGCGATGCAGGCCCTGCGCTGGCTCCGCATCCTCGGCGACACCGTCTTCCTCGGCGGCGTCGGCTTCCTCCTCTGGTTCTTCGTCGGGCTACTGACCGGGTGGAGCTACGAGAAGGCGGAGGAGCCTTCTTTCGACCCGAACGACGCGCTCACGGGAAACGCCTAGGCCGACCGGCCTCAAGGAGATTGGAAATGAAACGGAACACCTCCCTGGTCCTCGCCTCCGCCGCGCTGGCCGCGGTGCTCCTCGTCACGGCGCCGCGGGCACAGGCCCACTGCGACTCGGTCGAAGGCCCGGTCGTCGTCGACGCGAAGGCCGCGCTCGGAAAGGGCGACGTCGCGCCGGTCCTGAAGTGGATCTCGGCGGCGCAGGAGCCTGCGGTCCGCGACGCGTTCCAGAAAACGCTCGTGGTCCGCAAGCTCGGCCCCGACGCGCAGCAGCTCGCCGACACGGCCTTCTTCGAGACGCTCGTGCGGCTCCACCGCGAGACCGAGGGGTTCCCCTACACCGGCCTGAAGAAGGGCGGCAACGAGCCAGCCTTCATCGGCCAGCTGGAGTCCGCCCTCGCCGCCGGCTCCGTCGACGACTTCGCGCGGCTCGTCGGAGAGCACTCTGCGGCGGGAATCAAGGCAAAGTTCGCCAAGGCGCTCGAGGCGAAGAAGAAGGCTGACGGGACCCCCGTGGAAGGTCGCGCCTACGTGGTCGCCTACGTCGACCTGATGCACTACACGAAGGCGATCGTCGAGGCGGTCCACGCTTCGGCTGGGACGCCCGGCGCTCCGCACGGGGCCGGCCCGAAGGCTTCGGGCCACTCCTGCGACTGATCGAGGGGTTCGGTAGCGCCCGGGACTGCGGGGGCCCCTCGTGCCCGGCGTATCAGGGAGACTGCGCCCGCGGCGGAGACTAGAATCACCCCGAGTATCCGGGAAACGACAGGCGAGACGAGAGCGGGTGCCCCTGACCCGCTCCCGGGCTCGTCCAGGGCAGACGGCGGCATCGACAGGCGGGAGGGCCCCGTCGCCCGGACCGGTAGGCTCCCGGGATGGAGTGACTGTCATGGCCTACACCCAGGACGAACGAAAGATCTCCGTCACGACCCCTCTCGGCAAGGACGTCCTCCTCTTTCGTGGCCTGTCGGGCGAGGAGGGGATCTCCCGGCTCTTCCAGTTCGAGGTCCTCGCCCTGGCGGAGAACAAGACCAAGATCAGCTTCGAAGGCCTCCTCGGCAAGAAGGTGACCGTGAAGATGAAGATGGGGGACGACGAGACCCCCACCTACCTGAACGGCCTCTGCAACCGGGTGAGCCAGGGGGCACGGGACGAGGACTTCACGACCTATCGACTGAACCTCGTGCCGGAGCTCTGGCTCCTGACCCGCACTGCGCAGAGCCGCATCTTCCAGCAGATGACGGTCCCGGACATCCTGAAGAAGGTCCTCAAGAAGATCGACGTCACCTGGGAGCTGAACGGCAAGTACGAGCCCCGCGACTATTGCGTCCAGTACCGCGAGACCGACTTCAACTTCGCGAGCCGGCTGATGGAAGAGGAGGGAATCCTCTACTTCTTCAAGCACGAGGACGGCAACCACAAGACGGTCGTGGCCGACTCCCCGTCGAGCCACTGCGACGTCAAGGGCAAGACGGCACTGATCTACGACGAGCTCGCGGGCGGCGTGCGCGAGGACGAGCGCATCTACGCCTGGGAGAAGCACCAGGAGATGCGCTCGGGCAAGGTGACGCTGTGGGACCACACGTTCGAGGTCCCGCACAAGCACCTCGAGGCGGAGGAGCCGATCCTGGCGAGCGTGCAGGTGGGAACGGTGACCCACAAGCTGAAGGTCGGCGGGAACGAGGACCTCGAGGTCTACGACTGGCCCGGCGAATACGCCCAGCGGTTCGACGGCGTCGACCCGAGCGGCGGCGAGCGGCCGGCCGACGTCCAGAAGGTCTTCAAGGACAACAGCCGGACCACCAAGCTCCGGATGGACGAGGAGACGCTCCCGTCGATCGTCATCCGAGGCGAGAGCAACGCCAAGCATCTCCGCTCGGGACACAAGTTCACCCTGGAACGGCACTTCAACGCGAACGGGAGCTACGTCGTCACCGGAACGGCGATCGACGCCCAGCAGACGGGCGACTACCGCTCGGGCGTCGCCGAGCTGCGGTACTCCGCGTCCTTTTCCTGCATCCCGGACGGGCTGTCGTTCCGCCCGCCACGGGTCACGCCCAAGCCGATGATCGCGGGGACCCAGACCGCCGTCGTCGTCGGCCCCAAGGGAGAGGAGATCCTCACCGACAAGTACGGGCGGGTAAAGGTCCAGTTCCACTGGGACCGGGACGGGAAGAACGACACAAAGAGCTCGTGCTGGGTCCGCGTCGCGCAGCTCATGGCCGGGCGGCGATGGGGGACCTCGTTCTGGCCCCGGATCGGCCAGGAGGTCGTGGTCGCCTTCGAGGAGGGAGACCCGGACCGCCCGATCATCGTCGGCGTCGTCTACAACTCCGACCAGATGCCGCCCTACCTCGGGAACGGTCCGGACGGCAAGCACAAGAACGACAACAAGGTCTCCGGCTACAAGTCGAACGACACCCTCGGAGGAGCCGGGTTCAACGAGTGGCGCTTCGACGACAACAAGGGCAAGGAGCAGGTCTTCATCCACGCGGAGAAGGACATGGACGTCCGCGTGAAGAACGACCTGAAAGAGCGGGTCCTCAACGACCACCACCTGATCGTGGGGGGCGAGAAGGACGGCAAGAAGACCGGGGACGACCTCGAGAAGGTCTTCCGAGACCGATTCACCGAGATCAAGCGCCACCAGGAAGAGAAGATCGGCGGCGACGTGAAGCTGAAGATCGGTGGAGGCGACGAGGGGAAAGGGAACCTCGACACGTCCATCGCCGGGAAACGGACGACGACGATCGGCGACAAGGACGACCTCCACGTCAAGGGAGACGCGCGGACGAAGGTCGACGGCGGGCTGTCCGTCAACGTCGGAGGTAATACCCAGGAGAAGACCGGCACGAACTGGGCGCACGATGCCGGGAACGAGATCCACCTCAGGGCCGGAATGAAGGTCGTCATCGAGGCAGGCGTCCAGCTTTCGCTCAAGGGGCCTGGCGGCTTCATCGACATCGGCCCCAGCGGCGTCACGATCCAGGGAACGATGGTCCTCATCAACAGCGGCGGCGCCGCCGGCAGCGGCAGCGGATCGAGCCCGGCGAGTCCCGACGACGCGGCCGAAGCCAAGCCGAAGGAGCCGGCCGTGGCGGACGACGCCAAGACGGGCCAGAGCTCCTGCTGAGGACACCAGCGATGCCTCCTGAAGCGCGCATCGCCGACACAAGCGGTAGGGAGGCCGGATAGCCATGCCTCCGTCCGCACGCGTCGGCGACTTGACGGCCCACGGGTCCCCCCTGGCTCCTGGCCCGGGCAGCCCGAATGTCCTGATCGGGGCCATGCCCGCCTGGAGAGCGCTCCCCTCCGCGATGGCGAACGCGGTCGAGGGGATCTCGACGTCCATGAACTCCTTCATGATGAGGCCCCAGCTGACGCCCGCCGACGCCACGGCGAGCCTCTTCGACATTTCGCAGAAGCTCATCCAGGGAGGCGCCGCGGCGGCCGGAAGCGGGAACCCCGCGGTGACGGGCGTCGCCACGGGTATGGTCACCACCATCAACACCACCAACGTCGCGCTGACCACGACGTGGACCACGGCCTCGGTCGTCCCGGGGGGACAGCCCGCAGCGAACATCGCGTACACGGAGGGGATCAAGGCCGTGACCGCGGCCGCCGCGAGCGCGGTGATGTCCGCCATGGCGGGTCTCTCCGACATGCACGTCTGCCCGCTCCCGGTGCCGATCCCGCCTCACGGGCCCGGCTTCGTGACGCGGGGCAGCGACACGGTCAAGATCGGAAACCTCCCGGCGGCACGGCTGGGCGACCAGGTCTACGAGGCGTGCGGCGGTCCCGACCCCATCGTCATGGGCTGCCCGAACGTGATGATCGGCGACAGCGGGAGCGGCGGGGCCGGGGGCGCGGGAGGAGGAGGCGGGTTCGTCCCGACCCCTCCATCGCTCCTCCAGCAGCTCGCCGACTTCCTCCACAACCTCTTCGCCGGACCAAACGACCAGCGGACCCGGTTCGGCTCGTCGATCGTCATCGAGGGGAGCCCCGAGTTCCAGGCGAGGACGCTGGCGGCCCTGGCGGAGCTCGCCGCGACCCCGTCGGGCCGCGAGATCCTCCAGAACATCGAGAACAGCGGCCACACGGTCACGATCCAGGAGACGAGCGATGCCAACGGCTACTGCCAGGCGGAAGGGTCCGGCGCGGACACGCGGGACCCGAGCCGCGGTACGGACAGCACCGTCTCCTGGAACCCGAACCACCAGACGACGGACGCCTCGGATCCCGTCACCGGGACGCCGGGGTCGACCGTGATCCTCGGGCACGAGCTCATCCACGCGATGCACAACGCGACGGGGACGAACGGCAACGGTCCCTACGACAGCTACGACAGCCAGAGCGGCTCGTCGGCCCGGGGCGAGGAGCGGTCGACCGTCGGAGAGGGCGGGACGTCGGTAACGGCGCCCGACGGCTCCACGCAGGCCGTTCCCGACTACAGCTCGTCGCACCCGACCGAGAACTCGCTCCGCGACGACCTCGGGATCCCGCGTCGACCGACGTACTACCCGTCCAACTGGCCGGGCGGCGCGCCATGGTGAGTCAGGAGGAAAGAGATGGCCGTTGACGCCGGGCTCGCGCTCGCCGTTCATGTCGCGATCGCCGGAGAGCAGCTGATCCTCGACTACGAGGTCCGGAACGAGACATCCCGGGACGCCTATCTCCTGAACCGCATCTACCGGCAGGTGCCGGCCTGGAAGATGGGGCCGGACGTCGTCTACGTCCAGCTCGTCCCGGGAACGACCACCGTCCGCCTGATGAAGAAGATCGACGACCTCCCCCAGGGGGTGAACGTCACCGCGCCGGTCGCGCCGTTCGTGACACCCCTGAGGGCCGGTGCGACGTTCAAGGAGCGGGTGACGGTCCCGCTCCCGGTCCACGAGTACCGGGAGTACTCGATGAAGGGCCCGGCGCCGGCGGGAGCGCCGGAGACGTCGACCTATCGGAACGTGACGCTCACCGTGGGCTATTACTGGCGCTCGGAGGGGACGCGCGAGGAGGTGCGCGACATCCGCGGCACCGAGGTCGTCTTCCCGATCGCGCCACGGGGAAAGCTCCCCGACTACGGCGTTCTCGAGAGCGAGCCGGTCCGCGTCGACGTGCCGGTCGTCGTTCCGGCCGCGTCCAGGGATCGGAAGTGAGGGGAAGGAGCCCGGAATGAAGGATCCCGCTCTCGTCGAGCGGATCGCGGCGGCCGAGCCGGACCGGGCCGCGATCCTCCGGGCTTTTCCGTCGGAGGTCCTCGAGGTCGCGACGCCGTTCTACCGCTCGGCCCGCGTCGTGGACCTCGAGGTCGCGACCGGGGTCGGGCCCATTCGCTACCGGTACGGCCTCCACGGGGACGCGCTGTTCCGCCTCGGCGAGCGTCCGGAGCAGGTGCAGGCGCTGAACGACAGCGAAGGACTCCGGCTGACCCGGGACGGCGTCCCGCCGTACGTCCGGTTCTTCTTCGATTCCGTCGCCGGGCGCCGGATGAGGATCGTGGAGCGGGACTCGGAGATCCGGTGGCGTCCTCGCGGCGCAGGGGAGCCGGCGTCTCCGTCGCCGCGGCCGGCTCTACGGCCAGTCTCGGCCGAACCCCTTGGAACCGGCTTCCGTGCCGTCGCGAACGCAACCTGGAACGCCACGCTGGTCGAGCTGGAGATGGAGGTCTCGGCCACCGGCCAGGTCCAGCCGACGGGTCACCGGATGGTCGAGCAGAACCTCGACGTGATTCCCGATTGACCGCCGCGAGGAGGCGGTCGGCGCGGCGGGCAGCCCCGGTCCGTCAGTACTTGGCGGCCACGAAACCGTAGTAGTTGTCCAGGAACTCGTCCACCGTGAGGGCGCCCGTCTCGGGGACCGGCCTTCGGCCCGCGCCCCAGGTGTAGATCGTGAAGGAGATGGACGGCTTCGGTCCCGTTCCGACGGTCGTCATTCCGAAGGTCACCGGAGACGTCAGGACGACCCAGTGATCCGGAGTCGCCGAACCATTCGACTGCTTCGACTTGTAGAGCATGTTGGAGTGGATGAACAGGCAGACGCGATAGCTCCTCCGGAAGTAGTAGTCCGCCCTCCGGATGTTCTCCTCCTCCTGGTCCACGATGACACGGGCGTCGTTGACGACGTCGGTGTAGCCCGTCTTGCGGAACCACTCCTCCAGCTCCCCGGGAAGGGTGATCCCCGCGAACTCGTTGGCCGCATCCTGGTAGTCGAAGAAGTAGTTCTCCGAGTCTCGCAGACTCGCCAGCGCGATCCAGTCGGACACCTCGACCGTGTTGCCGGGATCGTGCTCCTTGAGGTCGGTGCCCGGCTTCACCTCGAGCTTCCCGATGACTCCGAGGCCCGTCTCGTAGAGCGAGATGACGTACGTCGCGTATCCCTCCGGGTCCCGGGTCGCGAGGTCGTAGAGGAGCGAAGCCGGGCCGCACAGGCTCGACGCCGCCTGGTCGATCATGCTCGGCACCTGGACGCGCTGCAGGAGGCCCTTGGCGACGGCGGAGCGGAGGATGTACTTGAAGACGCCCGCACCCGTCCGGCCTGCGAACTGCCTGACGAGCGCTTCTGCCCGCTGTCGGGCCGACGGGGCCACCCCTTTTCCCGACCCGCCGGGAAGCGCTCCCGCGGCTCGCGCCGCCTGGTTCCACGTGTCGCCGCCGATGGGTCCCGGGAAAGCCAGGTTGCGGCCCCGGAGCCCTTCGGGAATCCTGCCCGGATTCTGTTTCGTGCCGATCGTGCCGGGTCCGCGCGACGCCGCCATCAGTGCCTCGGCATCAGGTCGTCGTCACCGAGGTAGCAGGTGATCCGATCGGGGAGGGACGGACCGAGCTCGGCCTCGTACCAGAGCTGCCCTCCCCTCTGCTCACGCCGGCCGGGCAGCATCGGCGCGGCGGGATCGCTCGACAGGCAGGTGACCGACTTCACCTTGCCGAACCGGCGCTGCCACCAGCCGGGCGCAGCCCGGTCGATGCCGACGGCGAGGCGGACGTGGAAGGCCGGCCCCCTGCTCCACTCCCGGAGCGGCCAGAGCTCGTACCTGAACCGCTGCACCATCCTTCCCTGCTTCTTCCCGTAGCCGTAGTCGGTCTCCTCGGCCCCGAGGGGCTGCGTGTACCGGACGGTCACGGTGTTCGGCCCGGCGCGGAGGGAGCTCTCGAAACCGGCGCGGAAGAGGGCCGGCCCCCCCTGCTCGCCCCGGGACAGGCCTCGAGCCTCGGCCGGCCGGAGCGGATGTGCCGGAACGACCGTCACGGAGTCGGCCTCGGCATTGGTCACCGCCGTCACGGGGCGCTCGACCGGAAGGATGAACTCGAGATGCACGCGAACGGCAGCGGCGGCAGTCACCTCGTATTGCGCCGTGACGTCGCAGGAGGCCGGACCGCAGGCGAACCGAAGGGACTCCCCATCGACCGTCAGGCCGGGATCCGGCGACGCCAGCGCCGACGAAGGGGATGAGGGAACGACGACCGGAGCCCGGACGTTCCCGCTCGCTGGCGAGCCCAGCAGCAGCAGGAGCGACGCGGCGACCACCGGCGGCCCCGGAGTGAACCGTTTCGCACCTGTCGCGCGACATCTCATCCCTGGTCGACCTCCAACGGACGTCCTCAGCATAGGAGCGTCGCCTCCCGGACTCAAGACCAGGTGACTTCCTCGTGAGGGTCCTGGCGTGGATCGGCACGCACCGGGGTACGCTTTCACCGAGGAACGCCATGACGCACGCCATCCGCATCCACCAGACCGGCGGACCCGAGGTCCTCACCAGGGACGAGGTCGAGGTCGGCTCCCCCGCCCCCGGCCAGGCCCGCATCCGCCACACGGCGATCGGCCTGAACTTCATCGACACGTACCACCGCTCCGGCCTCTACCCGATTCCGCTCCCCGCGATCCTCGGCTCTGAAGGAGCCGGCGTCGTCCTGGAGGTCGGAGCCGGGGTCACCGAAGTCACGCCTGGCGACCGGGTCGCCTACGCGGGCCCCATCGGCGCCTACGCCGAGGAACGCCTCGTCACCGCCCACCGCCTCGTGCCCCTTCCCGCCGACGTCGACGATCGCGTCGCCGCCGCCGCGATGCTGAAAGGGATGACGGCGCAGTACCTCCTCCGCCGGACGCACCGCGTCGAGGCCGGCGAGACGATCCTCCTCCACTCGGCCGCGGGCGGTGTCGGCCTCATCGCGGCGCAGTGGGCGAAGAGCCTCGGGGCGACCGTGATCGGCACCGTCTCCACCGACGCCAAGGCCGCCCTCGCTCGCGAGGCGGGCTGCGACCACGTCGTCGTCACCTCGCGCGAGGACTTCGTCGCGCGCGTCAAGGAGATCACCGGCGGCGCCGGGGTCCGCGTCGTCTACGACGCCGTCGGAAAGGACACCTTCGACGGCTCCCTCGATTGCCTCGCGCCGCTCGGCCTCATGGTCTCGTACGGCAACGCGTCCGGCCCCGTGCCACCCGTCCCGCCGCTCCTCCTCGCGCAGAAGGGCTCCCTCTTCCTGACGCGCCCGACGCTGATGACCTACACGGCGCGAAGGGAGGACCTCCTCGCGACGGCGGCGGACCTCTTCGCGGTGGTCCGATCCGGGGCGGTGAAGGTGAGGATCGAGGCGACGTATCCGCTCCACGAGGCCGCCGCGGCGCACGCGGCCCTGGAGGCTCGGAGGACGACGGGGTCGACGGTCCTCCTGCCGTAGGGCCGCCGGCCCGCCTGCCGGTGCCCGACGCTATCCTCTGCCTGAAACAAGAGCCTGGAGGTGAACCGATGTCCGATCTCTCGACCGACCTCAGCCCCGACGGATCCTCCCGCCGGGATTTCCTGAAGGCGGCCGCTGCGACCTCCGTCGCCGCGGCGGCACTCGGCTTTCCGGCGATCCTCGAGGGGGCCGAGGCGATCACGCTCCCGCCCCTCCCCTGGGCCGACACCGCGCTCGATCCGGTCATCTCGGCGAAGACGCTCTCCTTCCACTGGGGAAAGCACCACAAGGGCTACGTCGACGCCCTGAACGGCCTGATCCGCGGGGGCCCGCTCGAAGGCAAGCCGCTCGCGGAGATCGTCAGGGCCTCCGCTGCCGACCCGGCGGCGCGATCGGTCTTCAACAACGCCGCGCAGTCCTGGAACCACGAGTTCTACTGGAAGAGCCTCCGGCCGAAAGGGGGCGCGGCGCCGTCCGGACCTCTCGCCGAGCAGATCGAGGCCTCTTTCGGGGGGCTCGACGCGCTGAAGAAGGCGCTCGTAGACGCCGGGATGGGCCAGTTCGGCAGCGGCTGGGCCTGGCTGGTCGCCGAGAGCACGACGCTGAAGGTCGTGAAGACCGCGAACGCCGACACGCCCCTCACGACCGGGGCCACGCCGCTTCTCGTCGTGGACGTGTGGGAGCACGCCTACTACCTCGACTGGCAGAACCGCCGGAAGGACCACCTCACCGCCGTCGTGGGCGACCTGCTGAACTGGGAGTTCGCAGCCGGGAACCTGCCGAAGAAGGCCTGAGCCGGGAAGGGCCCGGCGCTCGCGCGCCGGGCCCTTCGGATCGGATTGCCGGAAGGGCGGCCCGTCGGGAGGGCGACCCCACCGACGAACGTCAGTGCTTCGTCGGCTGCCCGCCGGCCGGCTCGTACCGGATCGGCAGGTACTCCGGGTACCACATCGCCCGCCGGACGGTCTCCTCGAGGTTGGTGAGGATTTCCGAGTCGGCGTGTCCTTCCTTCACCGCCCGCCGGATGACGGCGCAGGCCACGGAGTGCGAGCACTCTCGGATCGTCGCGATCTGCGGGTAGACCGCCGACTCCTTGATGTCCGCTTCGGTGACGTGGGTGGCGAGGGCCTTGGCGGCCTCGAGGAACATCCCGTCGCTGATGTGGCGCGCCCTGGAGACGCACACCCCGAGGCCCACGCCGGGGAAGATGAACGCGTTGTTGCACTGCCCGATCCGGTGCGTCACGCCGTCGTGGACGACCGGCGCGAACGGGCTCCCCGTCGCCACGATGGCCCTGCCGTCCGACCAGCGGACGGCCTCCTCCGCGGTGCACTCGCTCTTCGACGTCGGGTTCGAGAGCGGGAAGACGAGCGGCCGCTCGTTCATCTCCGCCATCTTCCTCACGATGGCCTCGCTGAACGTCCCCGGCGTCGCCGAGACGCCGATGAGGATCGTCGGCTTCGCGTTCTCGATCGTCTCCTCGAGCGAGATCCGCCCGGCGTCGGCCACCTTCCAGCCGGCCAGCTCGGCGCGGTCCCGGGCGAACTCCTTCTTGAAGCCCTCGAGCCCCGCCCGGTCGGAGACGGCGAGCCCCTTGGTGTCGCAGGTCCAGATGCGCTTGCGCGCCTGTTCGACCGGCATCCCTTCCTCGACGAGCGCCGAGACGAAGAGCTCGGCGATGCCGTGCGCCGAGGCGCCGGCGCCGGCGAAGACGAGCCGGTGGTCGCTCATCTTCCCGCCGGTGAGGCGCAGCGCGCCGAAGATGCCGGCGACGACGACCGACGCCGTCCCCTGGATGTCGTCGTTGAACGTGAGCAGCTCGTCGCGGAACCGCTCGAGCTGGAAGATCGCGTTGTCCTTGAGGAAGTCCTCCCACTGCAGGAGGACGTTCGGGAAGACCTTCTTCACCGCCGCGACGAACTTGTCGATGAACTCCTGGTACTCCGCGCCACGAACCCGAGGCTGGCGCAGGCCCATGTAGAGCGGGTCGGCGAGCCGTTCCTCGTTGTTGGTCCCGACGTCGAGGGTGATCGGGAGCGTCGAGTAGGGGGAGATGCCCGCGCAGGCCGTGTAGAGGCAGAGCTTCCCGATCGGGATTCCCATCCCGCCCGCGCCCTGGTCTCCGAGGCCGAGAATCCGCTCGCCGTCCGTCACCACGATGACCGACGGCTCGGTCGCGTGGTAGTTCCGCAGGATCTTCTCGATGTTGTTCTTCTGGTCGATGCCGATGTAGAGGCCGCGCCCGCGCCGGAAGATGTGCGAGAACTTCTGGCACGCCTCGCCGACGACCGGCGTGTAGACGACCGGGAGCATCTCGTAGAGGTGCTCGTCGAGGAGCCGGTAGTAGAGGACCTCGTTGCGGTCGTGGAGGCTGGCGAGGTAGATGTACTTCTCGAGCGGCGTCTGCTTGGCGCTGAACGACTCGTAGGTCCGGGTCAGCTGCTGCTCGATCGTGAAGATCGCGGGGGGCAGGAGCCCGAGGATGTCGAGCTCGTCCCGCTCACGCGCCGTGAAGGCCGTCCCCTTGTTCAGGAACGAGTCCGTCAGCACGTACTCGCCCTTCCGCGGGACCGAGATGTAGCGCTGCCACGTCGAAGGGTCGACCTTGATCGAGAAATCCATGCATCCTCCTCACGGCCCCGATCCCGGGTTCTCGGACCCGCCCCGAGGCCTTTTCGCATCGCCTAACGCGTCCCGGAAACCCCTCCCGGGTCCACCGGCCAGAATACAGGTTGGCGAGCCCGGGAGGCAGCCCCAAGTTGAGGGAGCCCGGCTTCCGGCTCGAGACGGCTCAAAGAGGCCTTCCCTGTCCTGAAACCGTCGCCCTTCCTCCCCTCCCCGCTGTTCCAGGAGAAGACAGAACCGCCATCGGACCCTTATCATCCTCCCTCGCCATGCTGCCGGTCATCGACGCGCGTTCCCTCTTCGTCGCAAGCGCCGTCGTCTTCGCCGGTCTCGCCGTATCGGTAGCCCTCGCGTGGCGGGAGCTGAAGCCGCTGAGCGGTCCGGACCGCTTCGCGAAGAGCTACGCCTTCTTTCTCGTCGGCCTCCTCCTCTTCGCGCTCCAGGGCCATGTCTCGCCGGTCCTTTCCTACTGGCTGTCAAACGTCCTCGTCGTGGTCGGGGCCGCACTGGTCCTGGAGGGGACGAAGCTCATCCTCGGCCGCCCCCCCGACCGGCAAATCACCGTGGCGACCGGGTTGGCCGCGACGGCCGCATTCGGCTACTACACTCTCGTCCGGTTCGACACCGACGCGCGCACCATACTGTCGAGCGTTTTCGTGGCTGGCCTGCTGGGGACCGCCGGGTGGACGGCCTGGTATCGGCGTCCCCGTAGCGGTCCCCAGACACTGGAGAGAGTCACTGCGATCGCCCTCGGGGCCTGCGCCCTCCTCTTCTGGGCCCGGGCGGTGGCCATCGGCGCGGGGCTCGTGGGCGGGGAGATGCTCGACTCGAGCCCCTGGATGGCGGTCCCGCCGCTCCTGTGCACGCTCTGCGCCGTCGTCTGGACGACGGCGCTCCTGGCGAACACGAGCCGCCGGCTGACGAACGTCGTCAAGTCGCAGAACGACCTCCTCGCGAATCTCCTGGGCGTAGCCCGCGCCGCCGGAGACGAATCGAATCTCGACGCGACGCTCGAACGCGTCCTCACGGTAGCCAGCGATCTCACCGGGGCCGCCGGGGCGAGCCTCCTGATGCTCGACGAGGAGGGACGGTTCATCCGCGGGTTCTTCACCCACGAAGCGACGAGCGTCGCCGTCGAGCCTCGCGAGGCCGGGATCATCCTCGAGAGGGGCCTGGCCGCCTGGGTCGTGCACCACAGAACTGCCGGCATCGTCGTCGACGTGAACGCCGACCCCCGATGGCACAGGATTCCCGGCCAGACGGAGCGGACCCGCTCGGCCCTTGCCGCCCCGATCTCGAGCGGTCCCGCCCTCGTGGGGGTCATCACGCTCATCCACCCCGAGCCGGGTCACTTCCGCGAAGAGCACCGCCTCCTTCTCGAGTCGACGACCGCCCAGATCGGTCTCGCCCTTCGAAACGCCCAGATCGCCGATGCGCGCCAGCGGGCGACACGCGGACAGGAGCTCCTCAACCGGATCCTCGAGATAGCGGCGCGCCGGACCGACGCGAAGGAGATCGTCGCGCTCGCCGCGGACGCCCTGTCACGCGACGAATCGTGGTTTCGCGCCTACGTCGCGATCCCGGGCGAAGACGGGCGCTTCCGCGTCCATGGGAAGACCGACGGGCTTCCCGACCCGCGGCCGCGAATCGACGAGGGAATCCTCGGCCGGGCGCTGGAGAGCGGGACCACCCAGCACGACGACGTCCCGGTCGGCGCCGACGCCGAGACCGGACGCTGGAGGAGCATCGCGGTTCCGCTCCGGCACCTCGGCCGATCTCTCGGTGTCGCCGCCTTCGAGAGCTCGCGGCCCCGGGCCTTCGGGACCTCGGACGTCGATCTGGCCGAGGCGCTGGCCGAGGCCATCAGCCTCGGCCTCGGCAAGGCCGCCCTCGCCCGGGCCCGTGAAGAGCTGACGCGAATGATGGTCCACGACCTTCGGGGCCCGATCACCGGCGTCATGGGAGCGCTCGAGCTGCTGGGCGAGGTTCCTGGCCTCGACAACGGAAATCGGAGGCTGCTCGACGCCGCCGAACGGAACGCCCGCAGGCAGCTGACGCTCGTCGAGGGGATCCTCGAGCTCGCCCGTCTCGAGGAGGGCGCCCTTCCCGTGCGACGCGAGGACGTGTCGCTCGCGGCGCTCGTCGACGAGGTGCTGGAGATGGCGATGCCGGCCGCCGAGGCCCGCCGGCTGGAGCTGATCTCAGAGATTCCCGAGAGCCTTCCCCGGGTCGTCGCGGACCCGGGCCTCGTCGCGCGCGTCCTCGAGAACCTCGTTGGAAACGCCGTCAAGTTCAGCGAGCCCGGAGCAGGCCCCGTTCGGGTGGGCGCCCGCCTCGACGGAGCGATGGTCGAGCTGCAGGTTCGCGACGCGGGACCGGGGGTCGAGGAGGAGCTCCGGCCGCAGATCTTCGAGAGGTTCGTCGTCGGGAACCGGCCCGGCCGGGGAACCGGACTCGGCCTCGCATTCTGCCGCCTGGCGGTCGAGGCTCAGGGAGGGCGGATCCGGCTCGAGCACCCGGGCCCGGGCGCGGTCTTCGCGTTCAGCCTTCCCGTCGCGGCGCCTCCGGCTTCCTGACACCAGCCCTCGCTCCCGTGCTAGAAGGACGCATGCGCCGCGCCCTCCCCGCGATTCTCCTCGTTCTCGCCACCCTCGCCTGCAGGCGGCCGCCCGCCGCCGATCCCGCCTACGCTGCGGAGATCGGGACGGCGAGGGCGCTGCGCGAGAAACGGCTGGCGTCGGAGAACGGCTGGCTCACCCTCGTCGCACTTCACTGGCTGAGTCCGGGCCAGAACGCGGTCGGTTCCGACCCGGCGGCCCCGATCGCCCTCGACGTTCCCGGCCTGGCGGCCAGGGCCGCCTCCTTCGACCTCCGCCCGGATGGCTCCGTGCACCTTCGGGCCGAGCCCGGCGCGCCCGTTGCGGTGAACGGCGCGCCCCCGACCGACACGCCGCTCGTCTCGGACCGCGACGGGAGGCCCGACGTGGTCACCGTCGGCCGCGTCCGCCTGACCGTCATCGAGCGGGGGGGGCGGCTCGCCGTGAGAGCCCGTGACCCCGAGAGCCCACGGCGAATCGCCTTCGCGGGGCTGGAGTACTTCCCCGTCGATCCCGCGCTCAAGGTCGAGGCGACGTTCGAGCCCTACGAGGCGCTGCGTCCCGTCGACGTGCCGTCGGCGCAGGGGCCTCCGCAGAGGGCCTTCGCTCCGGGCCTCGTCCGGTTCACGATCGCCGGGGGCGAGCACGTCCTCGAGCCGACCGTGGAGTCGCCCACGGACGGAACGCTCTTCTTCGTCTTCAGCGACGCGACCGCCGGTACGGAAACGTATGGCGCGGGCCGATTCCTCTACGGCGAGAAGCCAAAGACCGGAGAGACACGGGTCCTCCTCGACTTCAACCTCGCCGAGAACCCGCCCTGCGCCTTCACCCCCTACGCCACCTGCCCTCTTCCCCTGCCGAAGAACGTCCTGCCGGTGAAGATCGAGGCCGGCGAGAAGGTTCCCGCCGGGCACTGACGTAGAGCTTGCCTTCCGGAGAACGCGGTCAGGGGGCCGGTGTCTCGCCTGTCGAGGGACCCACCGGGACGAACTCCGACCGCACGACCTTGCCGTCGCCGGCGTCCACGAAGACCTCCTGGACGCCCTTCTTCCCGGGCAACCGGAGCGTGAAGGGCCAGACGAGGCATCCTTCGAAGGGCTCGACGTCGGACGAGATCACGTCGCCCGGCTTCAGCGGCGCCAGCGACGCCACCGCCGTCTTCGCCGCGGTTTCCTGCGAAACCCGGACGAGCCGGCTCAGGTCCTCGGGGCTGGCGTTCCTCGGGGGCCGTATCGAGCACTCGCCCAGCCGGTCCACCGCAGGGGGCGCGGCTTCGACCGCCGCGCCTGGCGAAGGGGATTCCCCAGAAACGCCGGCCGAAGGAGGCGGCGAGGTGACCGGCACGGAGGCTGGCTCAGCGGCCTCTCCGGGCGGCGCCGGCTCGTACGCGCGGACGTACTCCTGCGACTCCCTTCCCTTGACCTTCCCCGTCACCAGGAGGCGGCGCGGGTCTGCTCGAAGCTCCCAGGTTTCCCTCAGCTTGTAGCCCCGGGCCCACTCCGACGCGATCGAGATCGTATTTCCCTTTCGCCGTGCCGTGACGTCGCCCGGGCCATCGCCGTCGTCGACATAGCGGGTCCCGCCGTCGGTGACGAACGTCCTCTTCCGGCCCGTCGGGTAGGTGACGCGGAATGTCGTCCCGTCGTCGACGATGACGACTCGTCGCGCGTCCGTCATCACCTCGAGCGGAAGGTCGAATCCCCCCCCGCCGGTCCGTCCTCCGGACCCGCCTGCCCCCCCGTTGGCGCCGGGGGACGTGCCCCAGCCCGTCGACTTCGACTCGCGGACGACGTCGTCCCGCGTCTCCGAGAGCGCCCAGCGCCCCGTGAAGCCCGTTTCCACGGCAGGCTTCGGCTCGTCCGCGGCCATGGCCAGGCCGCCCTGGAGGACGAGGGCAGAAAACAGCGCGGATCCCGCCAGGCTGCGGATCGAGGAATCCATCACGTCTCCTGGTCGCGCCGGGCCGCCACCTCAGTCGAAGTATCCGCTCACGTCGATGATGACGTGCGTCGTGCCACCCGTTGGCACCGTCGCCTCGATGCGAGCATGACCCGTGCCGTCCTCCGACAGCCTGATCATGGTCATCGCGGCCCTCGTCCTCCCGGCACCGAAGTGAACGACGGTGGCCGCCGTTGAGGCCGTATCCGAGGGGAATATGGACACGTACCCCGCCAGAGACGGCTGAGTCACCGTGACGTTTGCCGCCAGCGCGCGCGCCGTCGGCGGTATCCCGCACTCCCCGTGGAACGCGACGTCGCGCGGTACGCCGTCGGTCATCACCGAGTCGTTCCGCGTGTCCAGCACCCGGCACGGGACCAGGGTGTAGAGGGTGCCGCCGGTGCAGGTCGTTCGGAAGGTCGCGTCGAGACCGATCGCAGTGCCACCCGAGCTCGTCGCGGTCGCCCGGTAGTGATACGTGGTGCACGGTGCGAGGCTGGTGAGATTTCCGGTCACCGGCACGGCCGAGGAGCCGGAACCCGTCGCCACAGGCGTCGTCGTCTGACCGTACGCCGTCGTGAGCCCCCACTCGAACGATGCGTTCGACGCGAGCCCGTTCGGGTTCACGGTGCCGTTCAGCGTCGCCCCCGTCGTCGTCACCCCGGTCGCGGCGCCGGTCGTCACCGTCGGACCCGGACAGCTCGTCGAGAACGACAGGTCCGAGCCGTTCGTCGTACCTCCCGAGCTGGTCGCCGTGGCCCGGAAGTG
>CALBDV010000887.1 GCA_937927565.1 uncultured Holophagales bacterium | reverse complement strand
ATCTCCGCGAGCGGCCGCGAGAGTCCGAGCGCCCGCGTGGCCGGCAGGAAAGCGACGGTCGGCGCGACGGAGGCCATGCCGAGGCCGAGGCGGGTGCAACAACCGTTCTCGACGACGGCGACGGCCGCGAGGGCGACCTTCGAGATCGCCTGCGCCTGGCGGGTCCCGACCTTTCTCCAGGAGAAGGGGGAGCCAGCGGGTGGAAGCGCGATCTCGATCGCCTCGATCAGCTCGTCGGGAGCGAGGACGCTCTTCCGGTAGCCCGTGTAGAAACCGGCGAGCGGCACGCGACGCGCGCCGCGGACGCTCCGGAGAAGGAGGGTCGCATCGAGGGCCGCGAGGGCCGAGACGCCGTCGGCGGCGGGGGAGCCGGAGGCGAGATTCCCGGCGAGCGTGCCGCGCGCCTGGATCTGGAGGGCGCCGACGTCACGCGCCATGGTGGCGAGAAGCGGGCCGCGGGCGACGATGCGAGGATCCTTGCGCAGCTCGAGGTAGGTGACCCCGGCACCGACCCGGAGCGTGTCGCCGGCGAGCGAGACCCCGCGCAGTCCTTCGAGGCTGGAGACGTCGACGACGAGAGGGAGCGTCCCCTCGGTCTCCGGGGGTGCGACGTGCCGCTCGACGAACCAGTCGGTGCCGCCGGCGAGGAGGACGGTCTTCTCGTTTCGCGCGGCGCGTTCGGCGAGGAGGCCGAGCGCCTCGGGAAGGTCCCGGGGCGTGGCGAAGGGGTGGAGGGCGAGGCCGGCGACGCTCACGGGCGCACCTCGCGGCGCTTCCCCGCCTCGACGACGGCGCTGACGATCCGCTGGTAGCCGGTGCAGCGGCAGACGTTGCCCGCGATCGCCTCGCGGATCTCCCCGTCGGTGGGCGCCGGTTTCTCGCGCAGGAGCGCCTCGGCCGAGAGGAGCATCCCGGGCGTGCAGATGCCGCACTGCGCTCCCCCTTCCGTCACCATCGCCTCCTGGAGCGGCGACAGGTGCTGCGCGTCGCCGAGCCCCTCCACCGTCGTCACCTCGCGCCCGGCGCACTGGCCGAGGGCGACGAGGCAGGAGTTCACCGGGACGCCGTCGAGGAGGACGGTGCAGGCGCCGCACTCGCCCTCGCCGCACCCTTCCTTCGTCCCGGTCAGGCCGAGCCGCTCGCGGAGGACGTCGAGGAGGCGCGCGGCGGGAGGCGCCTCGAGCGTGAGGAGGGAGCCGTTGACCGTGAGCGTGACGCTCATCGCGCGTCTCCCTTCAGCGAGGCTTCGAAGAGGTCTTCGGGAAGGAGCGGGACGCGGTCGAGGACGAGGCCGGTGGCGTGCTCGATCGCCGCCGCGACCGCGGGGGCGCCGCCGTCCATCGGCAGCTCGCCGACCCCCTTCGCCCCTCCGGGGCCGCGGGAGTAGGGCTCCTCGACGAGGATCGTCGTGAACGGGGGCGCGTCGAGGCTCGTCGGAACGATGTAGTTCGTCATCCTCGGGTTCAGGATCTTCCCGTCTCTCGTCACGAGCTTCTCCGTCAGCGCCCAGCCGATGGCCTGGAGCGTGCCGCCCTCGACCTGCCCGGCGCAGAGGATCGGGTTCATCACGCGGCCGACGTCGACCGCGGCCCAGAAGCCGGTCACCTTCGTCTCGAAGGTGTCGAGGTCGACCTCCACCTCCGCGACGTCGCAGGCCCATCCGTAGGCCGGGTAGGCGTCGCCCGAGTAGGTCGCGTCGTCCCAGACGACGCCGGGGGGCGGCTCGTACTGCACGAGGGCCGTCGCGCGCCCGGGGTCGGCGGCGAGCCGGTCCCAGGCGTCGGCACGAGAGAGGCCGTGCGCCCGCGCCTCCTCGTCGACCCTCGCCCGCAGCTCGTTGGCGGCCTCGACGGCGATCGACCCGACGATCATGACCGTCCGGGAGGCGACGGTCGGTCCCGAGTCGGGGACGTTCTTCGTCGAGGGGACCGCGAAGTCGACGGCGCCGGGCTCGATGCCGAGGGCGTCGGCCGCGATCTGCCGGAAGACGGTCTCGGTCCCCTGGCCCATCTCGGTCGACGCGGTCCGTACGCGGGCGCGCCCTCCGGGCAGGAGGTCGACGGCGATCTTCCCCTTCAGATATTTCTCTCCCGACCCGGTGAAGCCGGCGCCGTGGAGGAAGACCGCCGCGCCGATCCCGCGGGCGACGCGCCCCGTGACGACCGGCGGGCGGGCGCGTTTCTCCGCGTAGCCGCTCGCCGTCATCGCCTTCTCGACGCACTCCTGGACGCCGACCGACTCCTTCAGCGTCTGCCCCGTCGCCGTCGTGTCGCCGAGGCGGAGGAGGTTCTTCCGGCGAAGCTCCATCGGGTCGACCCCGAGCGTCCGCGCGATGCGGTCGAGATGCCGCTCGATCGCCCAGATCGTCTGGGGGGCGCCGAAGCCGCGGAAGGCGCCGTTCGGCGGCGTGTTCGTCGCGACGGCGAGCGCCTCGACCCTCACGTCCTCCCAGCGGTAGGCGCCGCAGGAGTGGAGCGCGCCGCGCGAGAGGACGACCGGTGTGAGCGTGACGTACGCGCCGCCGTCCATGAGGACGCGGATCGAGACGGCGCGGAGCGTCCCGTCCCGGTCGCATCCCGTCGTGATCTCGACGCGCGACGGGTGCCGCTTCGTCGAGGCCTCGATGTCTTCCTGGCGGCCGTAGATCAGCTTCACGGGGCGGCCCGACTTCTTCGCGAGGAGGAGGGCGTGGAGGGCGACGAGCGTCGGGTACTCCTCCTTGCCGCCGAAGCCGCCGCCGGTGACGGCCTGCGTCACGTCGACGCCGTCGTCGGGGAGGCCGAAGACCCCCTTGATCCCCTTCTGGACGTAGTAGGGGCACTGGAGCGACCCCTCGACGTGGGCCCCCTCGTCGTCCCAGAAGGCGATCATCCCGTTCGGCTCGATGTAGACGTGCTCCTGGGCGCCCGACTCGTAGACGCCGCTCACGACGACCTCGCACCCCTCCACCGCCGCGCCGCCGCGCCCCTTCGTGATGAGGTAGCGCTTGAAGACGTTGTCGGGCGGGCGAATCACCTCGCGCGCCGCGAGGGCGTCGTCGATCGTCAGGACCGGCGGGAGCGGCTCGACGCGCAGCGTGACGTGCCGCAGCGCCTTCTCGAGCCGGAGCCGGTCCTCGCAGGCGAGGAGGGCGACGGGCTCGTAGGCGTGGCGGATCTCGTCCTTCGCCAGGACCGGCTGGTCGGTCTCGATGACCGGGACGGTGTTGACCGGGACGTCGTCGGCGGTGACGACGGTGATCCCGTTCCAGTCGAAGGCGGGATCGAAGTCGATGCCGAGGAGACGGCCGCGGGCGACGTCACTCCGGACGGTCGCGCCGTGGAGCATCCCGGGGAGGACGAGGTCGTCGACGTAACGTGCCGAGCCGGCCGCCTTGGCGGGGCCATCGACGCGGGGAACGGACTTTCCGACAGAGGGCGCCATCAAGCGAGTCTACCCGCGACGGCGCACCCCGTCAGCCGCTCGAAGGGCGGTCCAGGATCTTCCGGAGGGCGGTTTCGAGCTTGTCGAAGCGGAACCGGAAGCCGAGGGAGGAGGCTTTCGCGGGAAGGACCCTCTGCCCGTCCAGGACGAGGGCGGCCATTTCTCCCATCGCGGCCCGGATCGCGAAGGCCGGAGCCGGGGCGAAGGAGGGGCGGTGGAGAACCTGGCCGAGCGTCGAGGCGAACTCCTTCATCGTGACGGGCGCGGGGGCCGTGGCGTTCACCGGGCCCTCGAAACGAGGATCCTCGAGAACCGCGACGAGAAGCGCGACGAGGTCGTCGCGGTGGATCCAGGGCATCCACTGCTTTCCACTGCCGAGCGGGCCGCCGAGCCCGAGGCGGAACGGGAGGAGCATCTTCGAGAGCGCTCCTCCCTCTTCGCCGAGGACGATCCCGATGCGCAGGAGGACGAGGCGGACACCCTCGGGAACGGCCCGTCGCGCCGCCTCTTCCCAGGCGACCGTCGTCTCGGCGAGGAATCCGGTGCCGGGCCCGCTCGCCTCGGAGACCTCTTCGTCTCCACGGTTCCCGTAGAAACCGACGGCCGAGGCGTTGACGAGAACGCCGGGCCGTCTCTTCGCGGCCCGCAGCGCCGCGCCGACCTGCTCGGCAGCCCTGGCACGGCTCCCGACGATCCGGGCTTTCGCGGGCGCGGTCCAGCGCTGGGCGATCGTCTCCCCGGCGAGGTTGACGACGGCGTCGGCGCCATCGACGGCCGTCGCCAGGTCGCTCCAGGAGACGGCACGGGCACCCCCGGGAAGCGACGCGCTCGCCGGGTTCCGCGTGACGACGTTCACCTCGTGACCCTTGTCGAGAAGGGCCTCGACGAGGCTGCGCCCGAGGAAGCCGGTCCCGCCGGTGACGACGATCTTCATCAGAGGGGATCCGTCACTTCTCCCCGTGGCGGATTCGATCGATCGCCCGATCGCGGTCGGCCTCGATGCGGGACCGGTCGACGCGGTACTCCTCCTCGGCCTTTTCCCGTTCGGTGGGGTCGAAGACCTTCCGCAGGGCGTCCTTGAAGAGGATCTCCCTCTCGGCGAGGCGGGCCGTGCCGACCGACCGCGCTTCGGCGATGGCGGCCTTCTGGCTGTCGGAGAGGGTCGTCTCTTCGATGCCGGCCTCGGTGTCGGCCGCGCGGAGGCGTTCCATGGCGAGATCGAAGGCGGACTTCGGTACATTCGACATGGAGGCATCGTAACGTTGCGCAGGAGCGTAGGGATCTCGTGACGGTTCTCGCTGGCGTTTCTCTGGCATTCCTGCTCCTGGCGGTCCCCGCCGGCGCGCAGCCCACCGGCCGGGCCGTCCCGACCGGGGACCTCCCGTTCCCGGCCGAGGAGCTGATCCGGAAGGTGGCCTTCGCGCAGCGGCGGGTCGATCGGTCCCTGACCGACTACACGTTCGACCAGCTCGAGGTGCGCACGGTCTGGGGCAGGGACGGACGGCCGAAGGAGATCCGCCGCCGCCTTTTCCACTACTTTTCGGGGGAGAGGCCGGGAGAAGCCACCCGCGAGCTCGTCGAGGTCGACGGGCGGCCGGCCACCGAGGAGGAGAGGCGCGAACAGGCGGAGGAGGACGCGAAACAGCAGCGGCGGGCGGACGAGCGGAATGCCGATGCGATGGCCTCTCGGCCACCCGCCATCTCGGCTGAAGGGGAAGAGGACGATCCGCTCGTCGGGCCGAGGCGTCTCTCCGACCTGATCGCCCGGTTCGACTACCGCCTCGAAGGAGAGGTCGAGGAGGAGGGGCGGCTTCTCTATGTGCTCGAGTTCTCGCCGAAACCAGGCCTGTCGGCCGCCTCGCTCGGCGACCGGGCCCTGAACGCCCTCGCCGGCCGCGTCCTCGTCGACGCCTCGGACTTCCAGATCGTCTCGGTCGAGGCCCGTCTCGTCCGGCCCGTCAAGGTCGGCGGCGGGCTCGCTGCGGCGGTGAAGGAGGCAACGGTCTCGTACCGTGGGTCGAGGCTTCCGCAGGGGATCTGGTTCCCGTCCGTCATCGATCTCCACCTGAAGGGAAAGACGGCCGTCTTCTTCCGGCTCGACACGTCGTTCCGGTTCGAGTTCTCCGGCTTTGCCAGCTTCTCGGTCGAGACCGACAGCGAGGTGGGTGATCGGCAGGTCCCCTCCGTACAATCCGACCGATGACTCCTTCCAGGCGCCGTCTCGTCTTCGGAGTGGCCTTCGCCGTGGCCTTCGCCGGCCTCTTCCTCGCCTACCGGTCGGCCCTCGTCCCGGCGACCCACGCCGACCACGACCACGGGCTCCTGAACATCGACGCGGGCGGGCATCTCGACGTGGAGACCCGCGACGGGAAGGGCCGGAACCTCGTCGGCGCGCCGGGGAAGGTCCTGGTCGTCCACTTCGTCGACCCCGAGGACGGGGCCGCGGCCGACGAGCTCCGCGAGCTCTTCGCCTACCAGGACGCCCAGGGGCGGGACGCGACGTCGGAGATCGTCGTCCTCGTGAAGACGGACTCCTTCGCCGCGCTCGATGCCTGGCTCGCGAAGAACGGCCTGGTCCCCCCCGTCCCTGCCTCGCTGACGGTCGACCCGGAGGGGAGGACGACGCTGAAGTTCAACAACAGGCGGCCGCTCGAGACGATGTTCTTCGGGCCCGACGGCAAGCTCGCCTCTCAGGCGCGGGGCCGTCTCGACTGGAAGCTCGACGCGCGCCGCCGGGTCGCCGAGGCGGGCGCCGGCGCGAGCATCGAGTAGGCGGGACGGCAGAGACAGAAGAGAACTACCGGATCGTCACCGGCGGGGCCGTCAGGACCCCCTTCTGCTGCTCGGCCTCGATCTGCCGGAGGGCGGGCCGAATCGGCTCCATGAGCCTCACGAGCGCCGTGAAGGAGCTCTCGTCCTCCTCCTCGCCCGAGAGCCTCGCGGCGAGCGTCTCGAAGGGGTTCTTCTCCTTCGGGAAGACGGCGACCTTCACCTTCTCGTCCGCCGGGATCTTCGCCGCCGCCTTCGCGAGCTTCAGGGCCGTGGCGTAGCCCCCGAGCTCGTCGACGAGGCCGATCGCCTTCGCGTCCTCGCCCGTCCAGACGCGCCCCTTCGCGATCTCGAGGACCTTCTCCTTCGGGAGCTTCCGCCCGTCGGCGACC
The DNA here is from genome assembly GCA_937927565.1 of uncultured Holophagales bacterium. GTDB lineage: Bacteria > Acidobacteriota > Thermoanaerobaculia > UBA5066 > UBA5066 > UBA5066. The sequence goes on along the minus strand of CALBDV010000887.1, from coordinate 10,964 downwards.
TTCGACGTGAAGTCGTCGTAGATCCGGTCGAGCCACGCGTTGAACCGGTCCCACTCCGCGGGCGAGAAGCTCCGCGAGGCGTTCCACATGTTCGCGTTCGCGCCGACCTCGACCTGGTCGAACGTCAGGCCGACCTTCTCCCACATGGCCGGCGTCACCATCTTCCCGGCGAGGACGCCGATCGACCCGGTGATCGTTCCCGGCTGGGCGACGATCTTGTCGGCCGGCATCGCCACGAAGTAGCCGCCCGAGGCCGCCACGTCTCCCATCGAGATGATCACGGGCTTGCCCGCCTTCTTCGCGAGGACGACCTCCCGCCAGATCGTGTCCGAAGCGACGTAGGAGCCGCCGGGGCTCGAGACGCGGAAGAGGATCGCCGCGACGTCGTCGTCCTCGACGGCCGTCCGGATCGCCTTCGCCACGGTTTCCGAGCCCATCGTCTGGCCGCCCGTGAGGGGGTTGCCGCTGCTCCTGCCGCGCACGACGCCGCCGATGCCGTAGACGAGGGCGATCGTCCGCTTTCCCTCGGCGTGGGGCCGGCCTTCCTCCTTCAGGTAGGCCGGGAGGGAGAAGAACCGTGCGCCGGAGCCTCCCTTCGTCTTCAGCTTGTCGTGGACCTCGTCGCGGTAGGCGAGGCCGTCGACGAGCTTTGCATCGAGGGCCTCGGGGCCGAGAAAGGGGCCTCGGTCGACGAGGGCGCGGACCTCCTCCTCCGTCATCTTCCGCCCCTCGGCGATCCCCTTCACCATCTGCCCGTAGATCGACTCGATCAGCGCCTTCGTCGCCTCCCGGTGGGCGTCGGTGAACTTCGTCTCCGTGTACTGGTTCATCGCGTTCTTGAACTCGTGCCGCTGCCCGAACTCGGGCTTGACGCCGAGCTTGTCGAGGACGCCGCGCAGGAACGGGCTCTCGCCCACGAGGCCGTTCAGGCCGAGGTCGCCCGAGGGCTGGAGCCAGATCTCGTCGAATGCCGTGGCGAGGTAGTAGGGGCCGTTGCCGGGCCCGAACTCGCCGAACGTCTCCGAGTAGGCGACCGCGAACTTCTTCTTCGCCCGGAAGGACTTCACGGCGTCGCGGATCTCCTGGATCTCGGCGACGCCGATCGGCGCGGCGCCGAGACGCGCGACGAGCCCGACGACGTGCGGGTCGTCCCCCGCCTTCTCGAGCGCGTCGACGACGTCGCGAAGCGTGAGCTCTCGTTCACCCCCGAACGCGGCGAAGGGGTTGTCGGACGAGGTCTCCGGGATCCCGCGCTCGAGGTCGAGCTCGAGAATCGCCTTCTTCGGAACGGACGGCTTCCCCATGCCGCTGACGAGGATGCCCGCCCCGACGAGGACGACGCCGAAGACGGCGATGACGAGAACGACGACGAGAAGACCTTTTCCGCCCTTGGCCATGAGACCCTCTTGGCCGCCCGGCGTGAGCGCCCGGCAGCGCGGTCGATTATCGTCCGCGGCGGGCGCGGAGCGCGGGAATCACCCGGGCGAAGGAGCCGTTGGGGAGGCGATGGGGCGATACGAGGAGCTGATCGATGCGTTCGCGGCCTGCCGGGAGACGGCCGAGCTCCGCCCGCTGACGCTCGGGGAGGCGTTCTCGAGCCTGAAGGAGTCGGGCTTCGTCTTCGTCTGCGTCCTCCAGGCGCTGCCGTTCCTGCAGCCGGTGGCCCTCGGCCCCGTTTCGACGGCCCTCGGCCTCTCGCTCGCGATCCTCGGCTGGCAGATGGCGCGGGGCCGCCCTTCGCCCTGGCTTCCGGCGAGGGTCGCCGCCTGGGCGCCGAGCCCGGCCGCCTGGCGACGGCTCTTCGGCGCCGCCGAGAAGGTCCTCGGCTTCTGCCGGCGCTTCACCCGTCGTCGCCGGACGGAGTGGGTGACGGGGGAGAAGGGGCGCCGAATCGGCGGTCTCATGATCGCCTCGGCGGGGCTCCTCATCTCGCTGCCTCTCGCGGGGATCCCCTTCAACAACGCGCTCCCGGCCATGACCGTCGTCTTCGTCGCCCTCGGCGAGCTGGAGGAGGACGGGCTCATGCTCGTGGCGGCGATGGTGGCGCTCGTCCTCACCGTCGTCTACTTCGCCGCGCTCGTGGTCCTCCTCGTCTGGGCGGGGGGAGCGGCGTTCGAGAGGCTGGGCTTCTGACCGCAGCTCCCGAGCTCTCCGTCGTCGTCGTCGTCGGCCCCCTCCGCGGGAGGGCGGCGCCGTGCCTCGCGGCACTCGACGGACAGGGGCTCGGGGAGCGGCTGGAGGTCCTTCTCGTCGACCTCGGCCCGGAGGGGGCCGAGCCGGTCGGCGGTTCGGAGGAATCGACGGTCCGGGTCCTGCGGTTCCCGCCCGGCACGACGTTCTCGGCCTCTCGTGCCGGCGCCGTTGCCGAGGCTCGGGCTCCGGTCGTCGCGTTTCTCGAGGAGCACACCCGCGTGCGTGCCGGCTGGGCCGAAGCGGTCCTCGGCGCCTTCCGGGATCCCGGCGTGACGGGTGTGGGATGGGGCGTCGTCTGCGCGAACCCGGGCGTCGGGAAGGCCGACGTCATCGGGCTCCTGAGCTACGGCCTCTTCGAGCCGCCCCTCGTCGGCGGGGAGACCCGGCTTCTCCCCGGGCACAACGCGAGCTTCCGGACGGACGCGCTCCTCGCGTTCGGCCACGAGCTGCCGCGCCTCCTCGCGTGCGACCTCGTCCTCCACGAGCGGATGCTCCGCGAGGGCCGGCGGTTCGTCCTGGCGAAGGACGCCGTCATGGAGCATCTCAACGAGACGTCGCTGCACAGCATCGGGCTGGGCGTCGAGCTCTTCTACCGGATCTACGGACCGCTCCGGGCGGCCGAGGGACGGTGGGGCCTCGGCCGCCGCGCGCTCTACGTGGCCGCCACGCCTCTCATACCTCTCTACGCGATCCTCCTCGCGTTGAAGAGGTACCGGAGGAGCCGACCCGCCCGGGCGCGCCTCCTTCTCCGAAACGCGCCGTTCGTCTACGCCGTCCACCTCCGCGCGGCGTGGGGGCAGGCGCACGGGCTCCTGTTCGGGCCTGGCGACGCGGAAGAGCGATTCACCGTCTACGAGCTGTCGGAGCCGCGCGAGGCCCCGAGAAGCGCTTCCGCGTAACCCTTCGCCTCTCCCAGGATCGACGCGCTGAAGCCGAGGACGACGACCGGGAGCGTCGAAAGGAAGGTCCCGAGCTCGCCGGCGCGAGCGGCGTGCCGGGCGCAGTGGGCGACGTTCGAGACGATGCGCAGCGGAAGGAGGCTCCCGAGGAGCAGCGCGAGGAGCAGCGGCTTCCTGCCGCGCATCCAGCCGCCGCGGAGCTGCCCGTAGCGGATTCCCCGGAACCAGCGCTCGCGGACGAACGACCGCCCGGTCTCGAGGTGGTGGTGGTCGACGACGGCACGCGGCTCGAAGAGGAGCGTCCGCCCCGCCGCGAGGAGGTCGCGACTGAGGGTCGCGTCCCCCATCAGCATGTCGCCGTGGAAGCGGCCGGTCTCCTCGAACAGCGCCCGCGGAAGCAGCATGTTCGCGGTGGGGCTCATGTCGACGGGGCGGCGCACTCCGCCGGGAAGCCACTTGCTGAACTTGCAGAGGTGGATGCCGCGGTCGAGCCACTTCGTGCCGTGGCAGGCGAGAGCGCCCACGACGACGTCCCCGGTCTCGCCGTGCGCGGCGACGAGCCGCTCGAGCCAGTCGGGTGCGGCATAGACGTCGGGGTCGGTGAAGACCAGGAGCCGGCCGCTGGAGCGCTCGATCCCGGCGTTGCGGGCCGCCTGGGGAAAGAGCCGCCCGGCGGGCCGGACGTAGACGAGCGGTTCGACGCGCCGGGCCACGATCTGCGCGCACGCCTCGGTGGGCCCGCTGTCGACGAGGATCGTCTCGAAGTCCCGGAACGTCTGGCGTGCGAGTGCGTCGAGAAAGCCGTCGAGGGTCGCCTCGGAGAGGTAGACGGCGACGACGACCGAGACGTCCGGGGGGCCGTTCACGGCGGGGAGGATCCCACATCCGCTTCGGTGCCGGGGGGCGCATCGGCTCCTCCCGACCGTTTCCTGAAGAACGAGAGGAGCGCGACGGCCGCCGCGGCTCCTCCGGTCGCCGCCGCGAGAAGCAGGGCTTCGAGCGGCGCGGGCCGAAGCACCCGAAGGGCGATCGCCCCGGCGCCGAGGGACGCGGCTGCGAGGAGAGCCGGTCCGGCGACCGCGGGAAGGAAGGGGCGGAAGGAGCGCGAACGGAAGACGAAGCGATGGAGGAGCAGGCCGCGGAGGAGAGAGGAGCCGAGGAGGGCGACGGCGGCGCCCTCCCCGCCGTAGGGCGGGACGAGCGCCGCGAGGAGGGCCACGAGCGCCGCGATGCCGGCGACCCCGGCCCGCAGGACATCCCCGGGGCGCCGTTCGGCGACGAGGACGAGGTCGAGGTAGTCGAAGAACGACGCGAGGAAGCTCGCCAGAGCGAGGAGACGGAGGGCGGGAGCGGCCGCTTCGTACGCCGGGCCGAAGAGGAGGCCGAGGAGCGGGGCGGGAGCGAGGAGGCAGATGGCGAGAATGGGCCAGACGAGGGCGAAGGCGAAGCGGCGGGTCGAGACGTGGAGCGTGGCGATGCGGTCGCCCTCGCCCCTCGCGACGGCGGCGGACGCCGACGGGAGATAGCCGTGCGAGGAAGCCTGCCGTACGAGGTCGAGGACGCGCGTCAGGCCCCGCGCGATTCCGTAGAGCCCGACGACGACAGGGGGGGCGAGGGCGCCGAGGACGACGACGTCGAGCCAGAGCGCCGCCTGGGACAGGACCTCCGTCGCGGCATAGGGGCGCAGGACCGGCAGGAGAGGCTCCGTGGGAGTGCGGGACCCGGCCGAGAGCCATCCCTTCGCCGCGACGTAGCCGACGAAAAGGAGCTCCGCCGACAGGGAGCCCGCGGCGAACCCTGCGGCGACGCCGAAGGACGTCGGCTCCGCGGCGAGGAACGCGGCTCCGACGCCCACGACGCGGAGGACGCCGCCCCCGGTGTCCCGGAAGAGTGCGCGTCCGAGGGAGTTCCCGAATCCTCGCGACACGCCGAGCGCGGCGACGCCGGCCGCGAGGCCGAGCGCGACGGGAGCCATCGGAAGGAGGACGCTGTCGAGACCGGGCTGGCCGAGCAAGACGGCGAGCGGCCCCGCGAGGGCCGCGAGCAGCGCCGCCGCGAGGAGTCCCGCCGTCAGGGCGAGGAGCTGGGCCCGGCGCGCGAGTCCTCGCGCACCCTCCTCGTCGCCCCGGGCGCGGCGTTCGGCCACGCCCTGGGCCACGGCCGGGTTCGTGCCGAGACCCGCGATCGAGCCGACCGGCGTGACGATGGCGATGGCGAGGAGGACGAGCCCCAGGGCGGAAGGCTCGAGCGCGCGCGCCATGAGAATGCGCAGGACGAGACTTCCCACGAGGGCGGCGCCGCCTCCCGCGAGAACCGAAACCGTGGAGACGAGAATGGCGCGGCGTGCGCCGGGACCGGGCGGCACGGCCCGAGGGTAACCTCCGGGACGCGTGTGCGAAAGCTCCGCCCGCCTTCACCCGGTGGGTTTCGGCGTGCGAGACTCCCCATCGCGAATCCGGGAATACCCCTCGCCCGAAAGGAGGTCGCATGACCTGCGCCCGCTGGATGACCCTCCCCGTCCTCGCCCTGGCCCTCGCCCTTCCCGTCGCCGCCCAGGAGACGAAGGCTCCGGCGAAGGATGCGAAACCCGCTCCCCAGACCGCCGTCGCCCACGGCCAGGAGGAGATGATGAAGGCCTGGACGGCGTACATGACGCCGGGCGAACCGCACGCGCGCTTCGCGAAGCTCGCCGGGACGTGGACGACGAAGACGAAATCGTGGATGGACCCGGCCCAGCCGCCGGAAGAGACGACGGGGAGCTGCGAGTTCCGGACGGTCCTCGGGGGCCGCTACCTCGAGCAGCGGTTCGAAGGGTCGATGATGGGGCAGCCCTTCTCCGGGATCGGGTTCACCGGGTACGACAACGTCAAGAAGAAGTACGAGTCGTACTGGATCGACTCCGCCGGCACCGGGATGATGATCATGACCGGCACCCCGGACAAGACGGGAAAGAAGACCGTCTACACGGGCTCGATGCTCGACCCGACGAACGGGAAGAAGGTCGCGCTCCGGTCGGTCGACACCGAGGTCGACGCCGACAACCTCCTCTTCGAGATGTGGATGTCGGGCCCCGACGGGAAGATGGCGAAGTCGATGGAGATGGTCTACACGCGGAAGAAGTAGGCGGCGCGCGCCCGTTCCCGGCCTCGCCCGCGTCGGAAGCCGCGGACGGGGCCGGCTCCGTTTCAGGGGGCGATCATCGCCTCCCAGACGGCGCGCGACATCTTCCGCGTCGTCTCGACGACCCGCTCCCGCCCTTCTTCGCTGGCGCCGAAGTCCGTCGCGAGGAGGACGAGGACGTATTCGCGCCCGTCGGGGAGCCGCACGAAGGCCGCGTCGTGCTGCACCTTCGAGATGCTCCCGGTCTTGTGCGCCACGACCGCGCCCGCCTGCTTCGGGATGCCCGCGGGGATCTGGCCGTTGAACTCCTGCGCGGCGAGGATCTCGAAAGCGAGGCGGCGGGCCTCCACGGAGAGCTTCGGCGACCTCACGGCCGCCTCCATCAGCACCGCCATCCCCTCTGCGTCCGTCTCGTTCGAGATCCCGGCCTCGAAGGCCTTCGTGTCCTCGACCATCCGGCGCACCTTCACGCCGGGCGCTCCGAGGGTGTCGACGAAAGCCTGGACGTCCTTCGGCGGACAGAGGCCGAGCATCAGGTTCGTCGCGACGTTCGAGGAGCGGACGATCATCTCCCGCATGAGGAAATCGAGCCGGGCCGGCTGGGTCAGGTAGGGCGCGAGCCGGCCGTCGCTCTCGGGGTCCATCTCGACGCGGAACGGCGAGCCGTCGACGGCGCTCGAGAAGCAGTCGACGACGGGGACTCCCGTCGAGAGGGAGAGCGACTTCTCGTCGACGCGCCGCAGCGCCTCGAGGAGGACGGCCGTCTTCATCGTGCTCGCCGCGTGCATCGTCGTCGTGGCGTTCCTCTTCACCGTCACGCCCGTCCCGAGATCCTTCACGACGATCCCGAACGTTGCCTTCCCTCCCGCGGCGAGCGCGTCGAGGGCCTTCCCGAGCGCCTCGGCCTTCACCGGCGTCAGGCCGGAAGGGCGGGGGGCGCCGGGGAGCGCCGCGAGGCGCCGGGCGTAGCGGAAACGCGGGGCCATCCGCTCGCTCGTCCAGGTCATCTCCTGGGTCGAGGGGACGCCGTGGCTCGTCGCCTGCAGGACGTTCCCCTCGGCCGTCCAGAAGCCGACGTGGTCGATCTTCGTCTCCGTTCCGAAGAAGACGAGGTCTCCCGGCGCGAGCTCTTCGAAGCGGACCGGGACGAGCTGCGGGTCGCGGAAGCACATCTCCGAGCTGTTGCGCATGAGGAGGACCCCGTGCTGCTCGAGGACCCGCCAGACGAGGCCGGAGCAGTCGAATCCCCAGGGCGTCGTCCCGCCCCAGGTGTAGGGGGCGCCGAGAAAGCGCCTCGCCATCGCGAGCCAGGAGGCGGGATCGAGGACGGGTGGCATCGCGCTCGTCCGTTCTGCCGCGACGTCCTCGCCGGCGACATAGCCGGTCCGTGCGTCGGGCAGAACGACCTCCCGCCAGACGTACCCGTCCTTCTCGAGCGTCCGGAGCCCTCCGAGGCGTGCTCCCAGCGGGGCCGTCGCGAGCGGCGCAGAGGCCATGAAGCTCGGCTCGCGGTAGACGTGCGCGAGGTTCGAGGTCACTTCGAGGCGCTCGGCGGACGGGTCGGCGAGGCCGGGCCGCACGGCCGTCGCCTCGATCCACCCCCGCGAACCGGAGCGGGTCTTCACGAAGAGGAAACGTCCGTCGGCGCGCGACGTCTCGACCGCCTCGCCGAGGATCGCCTGGTCCTCGACGGGCGCAGCCGCCTCGGGGCGGGCGAGGACGTTGGCGACCGGGACGACGACGACGGCGGCCGCGGGAGCGGCCGCCGGCTGGCCGGAGGCAGGGAGGGCGAGGAGCAGGAGGAGGGAAACGGCCCGGAGCAACCGGGTCGCGCTGAGAGGACTCATCGTGCCCATAATCGTCGCATGAGTGCTTCCCTCTCGCGCCGCGACCTCCTGGCCGTCTCGGGGTCCCTCGCCGCCTCCGCCCTCCTTCCCTCCATCGCCTCGGCCGCCCCCGCGAACGTCGCGGCCGCGAAGGGCGTGACGCTGGACCTCAAACCGATGCTCCTGAAGCTTCGGCACACCTGGACGATCGCGCGCAGCTCCTCGGACGAGAAGAAGAACGGACTCCTGACGCTCGCGTCGGGCGGGATCACCGGCTACGGCGAGACGGCGGCGAACAAGCGCTACGGCCAGAGCTGGGAGAGCGGCGAAGCGGCGTTCGCGAAGGTGAAGGCGGCCTGCGCGGGGCTCTCCCCGTGGGAGCACCTCGCGTGGCTCGACAGGGCCGAGGAGGCGGCCGGAGGCGACTCGCAGGTCGTCGCCGCCCTCGACATGGCGCTCTGGGACTGGAAGGGGAAGGCGGTCGGCCAGCCGGTCTGGAAGCTCCTCGGCGTCCCGACGGGGCGCATGGCCCAGACGACGTTCTCGATCGGCATCGACACGCCCGAGGTGATGAAGGAGAAGGTGAAGGAGGCCGAGGCCTACCCGCTCCTGAAGGTGAAGGTGGGCCTCCCGGGCGACGAGGCGAACGTCACGGCGATCCGCTCGATGACGCAGAAGCCGATCCGCGTCGACGCGAACGAGGGGTGGGCGAACGCGGAGCAGGCGCTCGCGAAGATCGCCTGGCTGAAGACGATGGGGATCGAGTTCGTGGAGCAGCCGCTCCCGGCGGCGCGGAACGCGGAGATGAAGGCGGTGAAGGCCGGGGCCGTCCTCCCGCTCGTCGCGGACGAGTCGGTCCTCCACGTGAAGGACGTCCCGTCTCTCGTCGGCCTCTTCGACGGCGTCAACGCCAAGCTCGCCAAGTGCGGCGGCATCACGCGCGCGTACGAGCTCGCGGCCCTCGGGCGTGCGCTCGGTTTCAAGCTGATGCTCGGCTGCATGATCGAGTCGTCCCTCGGCATCGCGGCCGCCGTCGCGGTGGCGCCCCTCTACGACTGGCTCGACCTGGACGGGAACCTCCTCGTCGCGAACGACCCGTGGAAGGGGCTCGTCCTGAAGGACGGGCGCTGGGACCTTCCTTCCGGACCGGGGCTCGGGGTCGTCCCGGTCTGATCCGGGGACCCGGCCCGAGTTCCCGGGGGCGCCGCTACTCCGAGGGCGGCGGGACGAACGGCCTGAGCTCCTCCGCGAGCGTAAGGCCGCGCCGGACGACCTCGTTCCACGGGAAGAGAACGCCGGGGTCGACCTTGCGGCCCGGAGCGATGTGCTCGTGCCCGGCGATCCACGGCACCTCGAGGCCGAACTGCGCCGTCAGGACGCCCGTAAGCCTCGTGACGGTCTCGATCTGGGCGCGCGTGAAGGGACCCCGGTTCCCGTCGCCGGTGATCTCGACGCCGACCGAGCTGAGGTTCAGGACCGACCGGCCGTGGAGGTACGAGGCGCCCGCGTGGAACGCCCGGTGCTCGAGCGAGACGAACTGGTAGAGGCGCCCGTCCCGTCCCACGAGGAAGTGCGAGGAGACGAAGCTCGACGGCTCGAGGAAGAAGGAGATGCACGACTCGTCGTCCTCCAGCGCCGTGTGGTGGAGGACGAGCGACGTCAGCGGCTCGATCTTTCGCGGGAGCCACCCGTCCCAAGCGGAGTTCGGCATCGGGACGAGGCAGGCGTCCCTGAGGTCGCCGCCCGCTTTCTCCCACAGCTCCCAGAAGAGGCGGTCGGCGTCACGGTAGACGCGCTCGAGGTGCGGCCCGCCGGTGCGGGCCTCGAGCGGCGTCAGCTCCACCCTGGGCAGGGCCGGTGGGCGCGGGCGCTCCTCGGAGAGGTCGATCGGGGGGTGGTCGGGGAGGTCCTTCGACCACTCGTCGACGACCTCCCTGGCAATCTCGCCCATGGCGTTGTTCGCCGCCAGGGAGCCGCCGGCGGGGATCTCGTCGGCGAAGATCGCGAAGACGAACGTCCCCTTCGGCGTCGTCAGGACCCCGGAGTCGGCCCTCACGCCGCTCATCGTGCCGGTCTTGCCCGCCCAGGCGTTTCCGGGCAGCGCGGCGAGGAGACGCGGGATCCGGTTCGCGGTGCGCGGATTCGCGGCGAGGCGCATCGCGAGACGGCTCGACTCCTTGTCGAGGAGCGTTCCCGTGGCGGCCCGGCGCCAGAGCTCGGCGGTGTCGCGCGGGGTCATCCGGCCGAGGGGCGGCCACGACGCGGACTCCTCGGGAGAACCGAGGTCCGGGATCCTCCCGACGAGCTCGATCCCCGCGAGGCCGATCGAGGCCATCCGGCAGTTCACCGCTTCGGCGCCGAAGGCGTCGATGAAGTGATTCGCCGAGGTGTTGTCGGAGAGCGCCATCATCAGGCGCAGGAGGTCGCGGCGGGTCGGCGCGAGCCACGGCTCGAACTCGTCGAGGACGCCCGAGCCGGCGGCGACGGCGCGGGGAGGGACCGGCCACCGCTCGTACAGCTCCAGCGTCCCCTCGCGGCTCCTCGCGAGCGCCTCGACGAGGAGGGCGAGCTTGACGATGCTCGCCCCCTCGAACGTCTCGGTGTCGCGCCAACGGAGCTCGCGGCCGCTCTCGACGTGGAGGGCGACGACCCCCATCCGTGCGCCGCTCTCCTCCGCGTGCCGCGCCACGCGCCGGGCGAGCGGCTCCGAGGGAGGGGAGACGAAGAGCCCCGGGGGCGGGGCGGTCGCACAGGAAGCGAGGAAGGGGACGAGCGCGGCGAGCGCCGCGACGGTGCCGCGCCTCACGCCGGGGGTTCCTCTCCGGCCGGGGCGAAGGCGGGGGCGGGTCACCCCACGGGCCGGGAATCCGTTCACGACGGGCATACGTGGAGAGGATAGGGCGTCGGCCTCCCGAACGGTTTACTA
>CALBDV010000886.1 GCA_937927565.1 uncultured Holophagales bacterium | reverse complement strand
AGGGCGAACTTCGTCTTCGCGGCGTGGTCGAAGGGAACGCCCCGGAAGGACTTCTCGTTGTGGCAGCTGGCGCAGTCCTGCCTGAACTCGCCCCGGTGCGGGTCCTGGTGGCAGGTCGCGCAGGTCCCCGCCTTCAGCCGGACCTTCGTCGCTGGCTCCTTGTGGCAGGCGGCGCATGGAAGCTCCGCATGCCGGCCCCGGAGCGGGAAGGCGGTCTTGCCGTGGTCGACCTTCACCGTCTTGAAGGTGGCCGTCTCGTGGCACGAGGAGCAGTCCGCTCCGAACGCCTTCTGGTGCGGGTCCTTGTGGCAGTCGGCGCAGGTCGCGAACTTCACGCCGCGAAAGACGCCGTTGGCATGGCACCTGGCGCAGGCCACCTTCACGTGGGCGCCGGTCAGCGGGTACTTCGTCTTCCCGTGGTCGAACGACTGGCGCGTTTCCTTGAAGGCGACCGCCGCAGAGTGACAGGTGATGCACGAGGCCCCGAGGGCTCCCTTGTGCGAGTCGGCGTGGCAGGTGACGCACGACGGAGAGAGCTTCAGGAAGGAGCGCGTCTTGTGGCACGACGCGCACTTCTGGGCGAGAGGGGCGTGCTTGCCGTCGAGCGGGAAGCCGGCTTCCTTCGCGTGATCAAAGCCCTTCGGGTCGAACGGACGCAGCTCCCCGTCGCGCCCCGCGTGCTCGGCGTGGCAGGCGGCGCACTCGTCCTTCACGTCCCGGTGGACACCCTTCTTCTGCGCGATCCGGGAGCCGACGTCCTTGTGGCACGCGAGGCAGCGGTCCGCAGAGACCTGGTTCCCCTTCTCGTGGCACTTCTCGCAGTTCTTCAGCCCGTCGAGTTTTGCGTGGGGGGCGGAAAGCGGACCGGGCGACACGAGGTCGCCCAGCTGCGCAGCGGCCGGAGCCGCGAGGAGGAGAGCCGCCGCTGCGGCCAGCGCAAGGCGTTTCACCGGCCGCCCATCGCGTAACCGAAATAGAAGGCGACCCCGACGTGGAGGACGAAGACGGTCGCGAGGATCCAGACGAACGGCATGTGGAAGACGTGCCACATGGCGAAGAGGCGGCGCGACAGGTCGAGGGAGGCCGCCCGGCGCAGGAGGTTGATCCGTTCGCTCTCGGCGTGGAGGGCTTCCCGGATCAGCTGCCGGGTGAGCCCCGCCGAGCGGATGGTCCGTTCGATGGCCCGGGTCTTCTTTCGCACGGCGAAGCCTCCGAAGAGCATGCTCGCGAGCCCGTAGCGCTCACCCTCCCGCGGCAGGAGGTCTCTTTCCATCTCTTCGATCCGGAGGAGGAGCTTCACCGGGACCGTCATGTCCGAGAGCGTGCGTCGAAGCTCCGCCGCGCGCTCCTCGATCGCCTTCCGGTCCATCTCGACGCCGCGCTGCGTTCGCGGGATCTTCGCGTAGAGATACCGGCCTATGAAGCCCGACGCGACGACGCTGAGCATCGACCAGTAGGCGACGGAGACGATGCCGTTGAACTTGAACGAGGTGTGGAGGGTGACGAGAGTCGGACCGACGAGGCCGCAGAAGATGTGCATCTCGAGCCAGGTCTTGATGCTCCCGGCGTTGGAGAGCACCCTCATCCTCTTTCGCGCCTCGTAGGCCGCCGTCCCTCCGAACATGAGGACCGCGCCCGCGATCCCGAGGGCCCGCCCCACCGGACCCGACGGCCGGAGGTCCCGATGCTGGGGGGCGTATGCGCGGACCCGGAGCGGGGTCCGGTAGTAGGAGAGTCCGCCGAGGGGGAAAAGGACGACAAAAAGAACAGCCGCTGCAGCGAGCGCAGCGAGGACGAGCACTCCCGACGGGCGCCAGGGAGCCACCGCCGGGTTGGCCCGAACGGCCGATACACCTCTACCGAGGCCCGCGTGCAAAATCGCGCTGCTCTCCTGCATGACCTTCCCTTGAGCGAAGTGGTGGGAATCCGCCTCTTACCGACGGCTCCCTCGCCGGGATTTCGACGTAGTGTCGAGAATCTGGAAATCCCACGCAACCGTTTTCCGAACGGAAGCGTAATGGCGCGTTTACGCGTCGAGGCTGCAGTTGCTCCTGGGGTAGGAGACGCAGGCGAGGATCCAGCCGGACTTCCGGTCCTCCGGGCGGAGCGCCTTCCCCTCTCCCTCGATGCGCCCGGAGACGAGCCGGGTCTTGCACGTGCCACAGGTCCCGGCCCGGCACATCGAGTCCACCGGCGCCCCCGCCGCCTCGGCGGCGTCGAGGAGGCTCGTCCCGCCGGAGACCGTCGTCGCCCCGCCGGACCGGGAGAAGCTCACTTCGTACGTGGTCCCGTCGTCCACCGCGTCCGACGCCGTCGCCACGGCGGCCTCGAAGGCCTCGTACCGGATCCGGTCGTCGGGCACGCCGAGGCCCGCGAGCCCTTCGCGGAGCGACTCGATCATCGGGGCGGGCCCGCAGATGAGGTGGATCGCCTTCGCGGGGTCCGGCACGTACCGGGCGATCTTCTGGGCGTCCATCCGGCCCGTCAGGAATCCCGGCGTCGGCTCGCCCCGGCTGAGCGTGACGTAGACGCGAACGCCGGGCGCGCGGCGGGCGAGGACGGCCAGCTCGTCGCGGAAGGCCACGTCCGGTTCGGACTTCACCGTGTAGAGAAACGTCACCGGCCTCCCCGGCTCCGATTTCGCCGCGTGCCGGAGCATCGAGATCATCGGCGTGACTCCGACGCCTCCGGCGTGGAGGACGAGGGGAACGTCCGGCTCCACCGGATAGACGAAATCGCCTCCCGGTCCCCTGATCGGGAGGACTCCTCCGGCGCGGATGGTCTCGTGAAGCGCGTTGGAGGCCCGCCCCTGCCGCCGCACCGAGATCTCGAGGTACCCCGTCGCCTCCGGGGAGGAGCTGATCGAGTAGCACCGGACCTCGTCCTTGCCCTGCGCGGCGACGCGGATCATCAGGAACTGGCCCGGCCGGAAATCGAAGCCCTCGGGTCTCTCCATCCGGAACGTCCGGATCTCCGGCGTCTCGTCGATGACGGCGAGGACCTTGACGGGAACGAAGCCCGCGGCGGCCGCCGGTTTCTTCGGGGCGCCTGCACCAGCCGGCCGCCCGGCCGGGGACGCCGCTGCCGGCCTGGAGACAGGAGCGCTCTCCGGGGCTTCCGCCGGAAGGAGCCTCTCGCACGCGACCACCCAG
>CALBDV010000885.1 GCA_937927565.1 uncultured Holophagales bacterium | reverse complement strand
GCGATGACGTCCGGTGGCCCGACGCAGACGGCCATGTCTCCCATGCACGCCGCGGGCAGCGCGCCGATCAGAACCGTCGGGCAGCCCGGCGGGAGGATCGGTCCGCCGACGTGCGGGATCGGGACGGGGACGGCGGGGGTCTGCATGGGACAGACGTGCATGTCCCCGACGCGGGCGGCGGGCTGCGGCATCGCTCAGCCCTCCCTCGCGCCCCGCGCCGGCGGCGTGGCGACCCTCGCCTCGCGCCCGTCGGTACGATGACGCCCATCTGCGATGTCGACTCCGAGCCAGATCAGCTCGCGGAGCCGGCCGGCCACGTCGGGCGCACCCGCGGCGCCCGCCATGAGGACGGAGCCGGACGCCCCCTTGCCGGTGAGGTTCTCGGGCGGGGCGACTTTCGGCAGGTCGGGCAGGGAGAGGCTCCCGCCGCTCCAGAAGGCCGCCGCCGCCGCCATGGCCGGCGCCGACCGGTAGGCGAGAGCTTCGGCGGCCGCCTCGCAGGCGCGCCGGCTCGGCTCGTCGGGCGCGGCGAGCCACTTCTCGGCCGCCTCGAGGGCCGCGCGCTCCTTCGGCGGTGGCGCCTCGCCGAGCGCCTTCCTCGAAGCGAGGCAGGCCCACGTCACGGCCTCGCGCTTGCCGAGCCACTGGCCGACGAAGCCGGCGGCGTCGGACCAGAGCTCTTTCTCGACGAGGGCGGCGACGAAGTCTGCGGCGCCGAGGCCCGGCGCGAGCAGCGCCGTCGCCTCGGGCGAGGCGTCGAAGCGGGAGACGATCTCCGCGGTGTCGGACCGGGGTCGGGGGGGAGTGCTGCTCATCGTCTTCACCTACCCGATCTTCGTCAGCGCGCCGCTGATCATCGTCACGCCGCTGCCGTTGACGTTCACCATCGCCGCCTTCACGTCGGCCGTCGCACTTCCCTCGAGCTTCGCCGTGATCCCCTTGAGCGTCGCGCTCGCCGCGTCGAGCTTCAGCGATCCGGTCGTCGTCTTCAGCTCGGCCTGCATGTTGTCGATCTTCAGCGAGTTCGTCCCGAACTTCAGCTCGATCCCCATGGTGTCGAGCTTGATGGAGTTCGTCCCCACCTTCAGCTCGATGGAGTTGGGCACCTCGATCGTCACCTTGCCGTCGGGCATCGTCCCTTCGAGCTTGATGTCGAGGTTTCCCTTCTGGATCGTCAGCCTGTCGTTCCCGTACTTGACCGTCGCCGTCCGGTCGTTCGTCACCTCGAGGACCTGGTTGCCCTGGTGCACCGTCATCGAGGGCGTCGACTTGCCGCCCGCCTGGGCGCCGACGACGAGCTTGTCGTTGCCCAGGTTGAGCGTCGTCGTCCGGTCGTTGGCGATCCACGTCGTCTGGTTCCCGCCCTTCGACGGGGTCTGACCGGCGTCGGACGAGGACCGCGCCTCGACGGCTGGCGACGTCTCGCCGGGAAGCCGCCCGACGTTGAGGCAGTCGTCCCCCTTGCTGACGTTGACCGTCCGGTTCTTCCAGATCTCCTGCTTCTGGCTCCCGTCCGGCGGCTCCGTGTTTCCCTTCTTGACGCCGACCTGGAGCCAGTCGTTGTTCTTCACCAGCCGGTGGAAGTCCTTCTGCGACTGGACGAAGATCTCCTCGGAGTCCTTCGTGTCGTCGAGGCGGACCTCGTGGCACTCCTCGGCGGTGCCGCGCAGCGTCGACCGGGTCCGGATCCCCGTCCGCTTCATGTTCGCGGGAAGCGTGTAGGGCGGCATGTTCTCGGCGTTGTAGAGGGCCCCGATGACGACCGGCTCGTCCGGGTCGCCGTGCTGGAAGGCGACGAGGACCTCCTGCCCGATCCGCGGGAAGGCGTAGGTTCCCCACGTGTTCCCGGCCAGCGGCGTCGCGACGCGCAGCCAGGCGCAGCTGCTCGGGTCCTTCCTCCCCTCGCGGTCCCAGTAGAACTGCACCTTGATCCGCCCGTACTTGTCGACGTAGATGTCCTCTCCCGCTGGCCCGACGACGATGGCCGTCTCGGGTCCTTGCGCCACTGGCCGCCGCGTGCTGCGGGCCGGCCGGTACACCGCGTCGACCGGGAGACAGGTGAACGTGTTCTCGTACTCCGCACTGACGTCGTCGGACCGGAAGACGCTGTTCTTCCCGTCGTGCTTCACGCGGGTCAGGACGTACGAACCATCCCCGTCGTGGTGCCTGCCGAAGACGAACCGGAAACCCGGGACCATGTGCCGGACGTTGCCTCCCCCCACGATCTCGACGGCCCGCGTCTCCTCCCTCTCCATGACGACCCGCGCACGAAGGTCGCCGTACGGGAAGATCTTCTGGATCTCCTCCGCCCGTTCGCCCCCTCCCGGCTGGACTCCGTCGAAGGGTTTGGCGTGGCCGCCCGGAAACCCGTAGAGCTCACGCTTGTCGGCGTCGGCGAGCCGCAGCTTGTGCGCGACGGTTCCGACCTGGAGCGTGTCCTTGAGAAGGACGACCTTCTCGAGGTCGTTCGTCGGCACCTCGAAGCTCCGGTCGCGGAGAGTGACCTTGCCGCGCGTCAGGGCCTGCCTCTTGTTCCAGACCACGATCCGGTCCTCGTCCCGGCCTCCGCCCACGAGGGAGTCGTAGTACAGGGGGCTGGGGCCGGGAAGGTCGGGGTGCACGCCACTGTCGGTGATGACGAGCGTGTGATTGCCGTCTTCGTGCCGGAAGTACCAGCGAATCCCCTCCTCCTCCATCAGGCGGCAGGCGAAGGCGAGGTCGCTCTCGCGGTACTGGAGGCACATCTCCCTCGGCTGGTACGTCCTGCCGAGCTGAACGTCGGTCGTGAAGCCTTCGAAGACCTTCTTGAGGATGTCCGGAACGTTGATCTCCTGGAACACCCGGCTGCGGTGCGCGAGGCCGAGGACCCAGACCTTGGGAGCGATCCGGAGTCGCCAGGACGTGAAGGTCTTGTTCTCCGCCTCGAGCGTTTCCCGCGGCCCCTCTTCCAGCTCGATGCAGAGCCCGTGGAACCACCTCACGGCGTCGCCCTCGGCGGAGTGGACCGACACCGTCACGCACTGCCCGAGGAGGGCGTCGAAGGCGATGTCCCTGTCGTTGGTGGCGAGGGCCTCCAGCTCGAGATCGAAGAGCTCCGCGATCCCCTCGGTTCCCTTGATCCGCCGAAGAAGGAGGACGTCCTTGCCGAGAGGCGTCTTGAGCCTGAAAGCGCTGTGGTCCTGGCTGTAGTCCGGCATCGGCGGGATCCCTTTCTGACGCTGGTTCTTCCGGAGCGGGGTGCTGGCCGGGGAGCTTAACCCCGGCGGACCGGGAGCTCCTGCCCGACGGCCGCGCCGGGGAGGCGAACGGTGAAGACCGACCCCTTCCCCGACTCGCTCTCGGCCGAAACGTCGCCCCCCATCAGCCGGGCGTAGTGCCGGCTGATGGCGAGCCCGAGGCCCGTCCCGCCGTAGTTCCGGGTCGACGCGGGATCCCCTTGCCAGAATGCGGTGAAGAGCCGCCCGACCTGGTCGGGCGCCATTCCGATGCCGGTGTCGCGCACGACGAGCACGGCCTGGTCTCCGTCGCGGCGAACCCGCAGCTCCACCGTCCCGCCCTCGGTGAACTTGGCCGCGTTGCCGAGGAGGTTCAGGAGGATCTGGCGGATCTTCCGGGGATCGCCGTGGAACGACACGTCCTCCTCCACCTCGACGTCGAACCGGTTGCCGCCCCGCTCCACGAGCGGCCTCACGTTGCCCGCCACGTCGTGGACGAGACCGGAAAGGGAGAAGAGCTCGCGGCTCAGCTCGGTCTTTCCCGCCTCGACCTTCGAGAGGTCGAGGACGTCGTTGATCAGGCCGAGGAGGTAGCGACCCGCAGTCTGGATCTTCCCGAGGTCGGCCGCGAGGTCCCCGCGCGCGGCCGTCGGCCCCTCCTCGAGGAGCATCTCGCTGTAGCCGATGATCGCGTTCAGCGGCGTCCGCAGCTCGTGGCTCATGTTGGCGAGGAAGGAGCTCTTGGCGCGATTGGCGGCCTCGGCCGCGCTCCGGGCTCCTTCCAGGTCGGCCGTCCGCTCGCGCACGCGCTCCTCCAGCGTCCGGCGCTGCTGCTCGATCTGCGAGTAGAGGCGCGCGTTCTCCACCGCGACGGCGATCGTCGAGGCGACGGCCGTCAGGAGGTCGAGCCCCTC
Source organism: uncultured Holophagales bacterium (assembly GCA_937927565.1). Taxonomy (GTDB): domain Bacteria; phylum Acidobacteriota; class Thermoanaerobaculia; order UBA5066; family UBA5066; genus UBA5066. Next base: position 3,171 of record CALBDV010000885.1, on the reverse strand, counting down.
GCCCGGAAGCGGCCGGCGCGTCGTGCCGTTGTCGACGATCAGGACACCGACGCTCCGTCCCCGGGCCATGAGCGGCGCGATGAAGACCTCCTCCGACCCGAGGATCGGGACGAGGTGGCGGGTCGCCGCGCCGCTCGCGTCGGGGAGGTTCCGCAGGCGGAAGCCGACCCCGTCGCGAACCGCGGGAACGATCGGCGAGAGCGGGTCGTCGAGGCGCACGGAGAGCCGCCCGAGGAGGGCCGCCTGCTCGGGCGTCACGCCGCGGCTCCGGGCGCCGCAGAGGGCATTCCGGGCTTCGTCGACGAGAAGGACGACGGCGCGGTCGTAGTTCAGGGTCCGCGTCACCGCCTCGAGACTCCGGTCGACGACCTCGAACGGGTCGAGGGTCGCCGAGGCGGCGAGCGCCACGTCCCTGAGCGCCGTCAGCTCGGCCACCTTCCCGCGAAGGGCGAGGGTCGACTGCTGGACTTCGGCGTAGGCCGCCTGGACCCGGTCCACCTGGTTCTCGGTCGTCGCGCGCTGCTCTTCGAGGAGACGGTCCTGCTCCTGCCGGTCGTGCTGGAGGCGGCGCAGCCGCACGAGGTGCCACGACGCCGCGAGCGGGAGGAGAGCGAGGAAGGCCGCAATCGTCGCGCCGGCAGCCCCCGAGACGGCCCAGCAGGAAAGGCCCAGCGTCCCCGCCGCCCCGGCGACGAGGAACCGCTGCCCCCGCGGGTGAGGGTCTTCCCACGTGAAGCGCCACTCGCAGCAGTCGTCCCCGCGCGCCTGGCACTTCAGCTCGTCCACGTCCGCCCAGGGCTGGCCCGGGTAGATGAGCGCGGGGATCGAAGCGTAGGTTCCCTGGTAGGCGGCGCACGAGAGAAGGAGCCAGCGCTCCTGGAGCTCTTCTCTCAGGTCGCCGACCTGGGAGGCGGCGTACCACCTCACCACGGCCGAGCGCGCGGTCGTCTCCACGACCTCGACGTCGGTCTCGACGAACTTCTCGGTCGCCCGGGCGATCAGGGAGTAGGCCTGCCGGATGCCGAAGGGCCGGAAGACCGCCGCGATCGACGACGGGACGACCTTCGCCCCGCGCGTGAAGTAGAAGTACTCCACGCCGGCGAACTCGCGGCAGATCTCGTCGACGTAGACCTCCAGCTCGCGCGAGTAGTTGTTTCCCTCGACGAGGAGCGACTCGGAGGTGACGTGGTACCGGGCGTCGGGAATGAGGCCGTTCAGCCTCTCGACGAGGCGCGCCATCAGGCGCGTCCTCACGGCCTTCTCCCGCGTGGCACGTTCCGCGGGCGACGGATCGGCGGGCAGCGCCTGGAGCTCGCGCTCGAGCGTCAGGTCGACCGCGTGCCGGATCGTCCCGGCGACGATCTTCCCGTTGACGTGCCGGATGGGACGGCCGTCCAGCCCACGTCCGAACGGGATCGTCGTGAGGAGCGGCAGAGGCGCCAGCGGAGGATCGGGGACCACCTGGGACGGGACGATACGGCATCCGCACCGAGTGGGCGTCAACGAGTCCCGCGCACCCCGACTTCGCCCGGCGGAAAGCCCATCGAGAGCCTCACGGCGGCGTACTCCGTCGTGTGACGGCCGTCCCGGCGCCTCACGACGAGCGGCGGCTCGACGGACGGGAACCCTTCGGCGCCCCGGGGCAGGTCGGGCGGAAGGTCCTCCGCGCGGGAGGCCGCGAAGAGGGCGACGAGGGGCCGCTCTCCCTCGCGGAAGACGACGTCGCGGCGCTTCAGGAGGAAGAGGCGCTCGCGCGCGAGCGCCTCTTCCGCTTCCGCGCCTCGCGCGACCGGCCAGACGAACGCGAAGAGCCCGCCCGGGGCGAGACTCCGCCGCGCGGCGGCGGCGTAGGCATCGACCGCCCCTCGCATCGTGATCCGGGCCGGCACGGCCTGCGGGTGACGCGCTTCGGTCGCCGTCCCCGGCTCGAAGTAGGGAGGCGCTCCGAGAACGAGGTCGAACGGAGCCTCTCCCTCGAGCGCCGCCGGGTCGCGGAAGTCCCCCTCGAGGATCCGGAATCTCCCGGCGAGACCGTTGAAGGCGACGCTGCGCCGCGCGAGAGCGGCGGAGAACGGCTGCGCCTCGATGGTGACGACGAATGCCCCGGGCAGCTTCCACGCCGCGGCCATCGCGACGGAGCCGATGCCGGAGCCGAGGTCGAGGAGCCGATCCACGCGCGGAGCCGAGAGGGCGCCCCACCAGGCGACGAGGAGGTCGTCGGTGGAATAGCGGTGCCCGCGGGCGGCCTGGTAGATCCGGAAGCTCCCGCAGAGGAAATCGAGCGTTTCGCCGTCCACGGGCAAGGCGCCGCCCGGCGGCCTCGGGCCCGGGCGGCGCCAGCCACGGAAGCGGTCGTCGCAGGGGGATTCCTCGGCCATCCCCTCGAGCCTACCGCAGAGGGTTCAGCCCTCTTCGCCTTCGTCCTCTGCGGCGTCCGGCCTCGGGGCCCTCAGGCAGCCCTCGAGCTTCGCCTTCTGCTCCGCGGTGAGGAGCGCCTCGATGGCGGTCCGGAGCGTCTTCAGCTCCTCGCCGATCGCCTTCACGTCCGCCTCGACCTTCAGGAAGGCGGCCCCGACCAGGCACGGATCAGGGTTCGTGGCCGTGACGGCCGCGCGAAGCGCCTCGCGGTCGGCCCTCAGCGTCACGTGGAGGGCTTCCAGCTTCGGCCGGGCCGCCTCGAGGAGGGCCTTGACGTCGGCCTTCTGGACGTCGGTCAGGTCGACGATGTGAAGGCAGCGCAGGTAGCCGGCGAGCGGGCCGTGAGGGGCCTGCCCTTCGGGGGCCGGTGGGGCGACCGGGCGGTCGACGGCGAGAAGGGGGGCGGCGACCAGCGCGAAGGCGAGGGCCGCGGCCAGGGGGACGACGGACGTCCGGAGGAAGTGCTTCATACCCGAGCTCCTTTTCCCTTACCGTTTCGTGCGGCGACGGTCGGTTGGTTTCCGGCGCCGCTTTCGGTGGGCTGCCCCTACCGACGCACCGCACCGCCCCGGCGTTTACGCCGTCGTCGAGAACGTGACCGGGATCACGGACGTCAACCGGGGCGCGGGACGGGCGCCTCGGCCGGGAGCTCGACGAGGAAGGTCGTCCCCTGCCCCTCGGCGCTCGTCACCGAGATTCCGCCCCCCATGACCCGGGCGAGGTGCTGCGAGAGCGCGAGGCCGAGGCCCGTGC
>CALBDV010000884.1 GCA_937927565.1 uncultured Holophagales bacterium | reverse complement strand
CGACGTACGGGTCGAGGTGTCCGGCGGAGCAGTAGCGGAGCGTCCCGGTGGGCGGGTCGAGGACGCCGAAGAAGAACGTCATCAGCATCCGCTTCGGCGCCGTTTTCCTCACCGTTTCGTTCAGCACTTCCATGACGCGTACGGGCGAGGGGTCGTGCCCTGTCTGCACCAGGAGGGCCGATTTCGCCATTGCCATGACGATGCCGCTCGTGAGGCCGTGGCCGGCGACGTCGCCGAAGGCCAGGCCGAGCCGTCCCTCGGAGAGCGGGAGGAAGTCGAAGTAGTCGCCGCCGATCTCGGTGGCGGCGCGGTAGTGGGACGCGACGACGACTCCGGGCAGCTTGGGGTCGCTCGGCGGGAGGAGGGCCGCCTGGATGCGGTTCGCGGCGTCGATCTCGGCCTTCACGCGTTCGCGCTCGGCGATCCGCCTCACGTGCGGCGCGAGGTCCTCGTAGCGGTACTGGACGGTCCGCCGCGTGGCGAGCCCCGCCACGGCGAGGGCGAGCAGGACGAGGAGGGGCACGAGGAGTGCCGCGGCCGTGCCGTGGAGCGCCGGCCCCTCGAAAGAGCGGAGGAGGGGGAGGAGCCCGAGGAGGAGCGTCGCCGCAAACAGCGACACGGCCGAGGCGAGGAGGTCGGAAGCGATGAAGACCCCGGCGGCCGCGAGCGGAGCACCGAAGCCGAGGAGGAACCGGAGGACCTCGGGACCGACGGGCGCCAGGCCAATGGCCAGGACCGAGCCGACGAGGGCCGAGGCGACGAAGCCGAGCAGGGGGACGCGTCGACGGTGGAACGCCGAAAGGGCGAAGAGGATCGCCACGACGGCGACGGGAATCGCGCTGCCCAGCGCCACCAGGACGGCCGTCGCCGGTCCGACCTCGGACGACAGGACGAGGCTCGAGAGGTCACCCAGAACGGGAACCGCCTTGCCGAGGGCGATCGACGGCAGGAACGGGACGAGCGCAGCCGCGGCGACCGCCGGCGAGACGAGGAGGCCGGTGAGGAGCGAGCCTCCGACCGTCGCGTTGAACGGGTCTCTCCGCAGGAGCGCGTCGAACGAGGCGAGGCGCTCGCCCCACCGCTCGCGGGCGTAGCTCTCGCCCACCGACCAGGAGAGAAAGACGAGCGTCGCGAGGGGGACGTCGAAGAAGAGGAACCGGAACGCGGCCTGCGCTGCCGCCGTCTGGAAGGCGTCCGTGCCGCCGAACCCGACCCCGTAGCCCTGGGCTCGATAGAGGGCAACGTCGACGAGCAGCAGGAGGAGGAGCTGGCCGCCGAAGAGCCAGGCGCCGGTCCCGACCCCCACCTCTCCGGCGTGGTACTTCTTCAGGAAGATCCCGAGGAGAAGGAAGAGGAGACCGAAGACGGAGACGAACCTCAGCAGCGTGGTGACGATGCTGCCGCCCAGCTCGTAACGGAAGGCGCGCCCGTCGACGTACTCCTCGTACAGTTCCCACCCCGAGAGGCGTTCGCCGACGAAGTAGACGTTCAGGAAGAACGAAACGTTCTCGGGCGGGCCGGCGTGGGGAACGCGGTACCGGAAGACGTGGTCGGTCCTCTCCCTGAGCACGTTGGGCCGCGCGCCGTCGAACGCGGGACGGGGTGCTCCCGGAAAGGCCCTGGACGCGGCGAAGCGGTCGGCGGCCGGGCGCAGGTCGGCGATGGCAGGCTGGCCTCCGATCTCCTCGGCGCGGGCGCGGACCCGGGCCCCGAGGATCTCGCCGCGGAGCCCGACGATGACGTAGCCGAATTCCGGGTACTTCTCGAGCCCCGGCCGGAAGTAGGTGACGCGGAAGCCGCCGAGGCGGGGGCCGACGACGGCGTCCGTCGCGAGGCGACGGCGGGCGGCCCTGTCCGTCGAGAGCTCCTGTTCGAGGAGAGGGTTCTCCTCCCACGTCTCCGTCCGGAACGACTTCTCCACCGGAATCCCGAGTTTTCGGGCCTCGGTGTCGGCGATCCCGACGGCCTGGGGGCGGGTGACGGAGAGGCCCCGTGGCTGGGCCGCCTCGAAGCGCGGAAGCGCCAGCGCGATCACGACGGCGCCGAGAAGGCCAAGGGCGAGGGCGCGCGTCGCTCTCATGCCCCGTTAGGTACGGACGGGGAGGGCGAAAGGTTCGCAGGCGAGGGACCGCGCGGGCGGGATCGCGGCTTTCCGTGGCGGTACTCTTCTCCCGTGAAGGTCTTCGTGTCGCAGCCCCTCCCCGAGCCATCCACGGCCGAGATCCTAGCCGGTCTCGAGGTCGTCGTCGGCCGTCCGGGCGCCTGGGACGCCGAGGCACCCGTTCACCTCCCCGATTCCGTCGCCGTCATCCCGACTCCCCGGGAGAAGGTGACCGAGGCTCTCCTCTCCCTCGCGCCGCACCTGAGGGTCGTCGCTAACTGCGCCGTCGGGACGGACAACGTCGACCTCGACGCGTGTCGGAGGCGGGGCGTGGTCGTGACGAACACGCCGGGAGTCCTGACGGAGGCGACCGCCGACCTGACGTGGCTCCTCATCCTCGCCGTCGCGCGGCGCTTCCGCGAAGGCGACGCGCTGATCCGCTCCGGGAGCTGGGACGGATGGAAGCCCCTGGAGCTGATGGGGACCTCGCTCGAAGGGATGACGCTCGGCGTCTACGGCTTCGGCCGGATCGGCCGCGCGGTGGCCCGGCGCGCCGAGGCGTTCGGGATGAAAGTGCTCGCGTTGGTGGAGGGCGATTCGCCCGAGGCCTTCGAGCGCCTTCTGGCCGAGTCCGACGTCCTGACGCTCCACGCGCCGCTCGTGCCGGAGACGCGAGGGCGTTTCGGCACGGCCGAGCTGGCGCGGATGAAGAAGGGCGCGATCCTCGTCAACACCGCGCGTGGGCCGATCGTCGACGAGGCGGCGCTCGCCGCGGCCCTCGCCTCGGGCCATCTCGGAGGCGCGGGGCTCGACGTCTTCGAGAAGGAGCCGGCGGTTCACCCGGCGCTCCTGTCGCTTCCGAACGTCGTCCTGCTGCCGCACCTCGGCTCGTCGACGCGCCAGACCCGTCTCGCGATGGCCCGGACGGCGTGCGAAGAAGCAGTGCGGGTCCTTGGCGGCGAGGAGCCGAGGCACCGCATCGCCTGACCGTCAGCTGGCGGGGAGGTCGGCCCGGGGCAGGCGCCTCGCGGCGGCGAGCATCGCCCCCGCCGCGAGAGCGGCTGCGGCCGCGGACCAGGCGGCCAGCAGCAGGAGGGCTTCGAGCCGGACGCCGAGCAGCGTCTCGAGGAGGCTTCGGAGCCCTTCGCTCACGAAGAGGACCGGCACCGCCGCCAGAAGCGTCGAGACGGCCATCGCGAAGAGGCCGCCTGGACCGAGGGCGACGGAGACGGGGTTCGGGGCGTCGTAACGCGGGAAGAGCGCCCCGAGGCCGAGCTGGAGAGCGGGAATCGCGAGACCGCCGACCGCGGCAGCCGTGAGGGCCGCGGCGAGGGCGAATCCGGAGGCCCCCAGGACGGCCGCCGACGCGATCGCGAGGAGGAGCGCGGCCGAGAGCGAGGGCACGGCCCGGACCGTCCATCGCGCGACGAGGTGACGGGTGGGGGAGTTGGGGAGCGTCCGCAGGAGAAGCGCGGCCCGGCCGTCGGTCGAGACGGCGGGGTAGGCGAAGCGGAGCGAGAGCGCCGAGACGAGGAAGAGGCCGAGGCCCGCCTGGAGGCCGTGGACGACGTCGCGGGACGCGGCGTCGCCGGACGGGAGGAGCCGCAGGTTCAGGAGGTCGAGGACGAAGACGGCAGCGAGCGTCCCGAGCTGCGCGGGGGTCGCCGCGTCGCGCAGGAGAGTCCGCAGCTCGGCGCGGAGGAGCTCGGCCGTTTCGGACGCGACGAACCGGCTGGTGCGGCGGCGGACCGATCCCCCGCTCTCCTCTCGGCTTCGGCGGAAGAGCCGCAGGTGGACCGGCGCGAGAACGGCGGAGAGGGCGAAGAGGAAGACGACGGCCGCCGCGAGGAGAGCGAGCGCGATCAGGAGGCCGGAGGACTCCCCCGCGAGCCCCCGCGTCGCCGCGCGAGCGGCGAGGGCGAGCGGGTTCCAGCCCGGAGCCTCCACGGGCGACGTTCCGAGGCGGAGGAGGAGGTCGAGCGCGGCGACGGGGTCGAGGAGCCGCTCGGGACGGGCGCCCCGGACGCCGAGGAGCGCGACGGCGAGACCTGCGGTCGAGAGGAACGCGGCGAGGAGGCGGGCGCGCCGCGGGGGGAAGAGCGCGACGACGCCGAGGGAGAGCGCCGAGCCGAGAGTCCCCGCGAGGAGGGCGACGAAGAGGAACGCGGCGGACAGGGCCCCGGCGCCCGCGGTGGCGGACGGCGCGTGGCGCGCGGCCAGGACGACGGCGGGCAGGACGAGAAGGAGCGCGGGCCCGGAGGCGAGCGCGACCGTCACGGCCACCTGCCGAAGGAGGAGCCGCGCGTGCGGGATCGGGAGCGCCATCCGGAAGACGAGCTCCTCCGAGAGGAACAGGGTCGACACGGCTGTCGTCAGCGAGCCGAGAAGGAGCAGGAGGGCCGCCCCGGAAAAGACCCCGACGAGGAGCCGTTCGAGGAGGACCGACGGGACGAGCGACGGCAGCTCGGCGAACCCCCGCGCGGAGAGCCGGAACAGGAACGCCAGCCCCGCGTACTCGGCGAGGACCAGGGCGAGCGCCGCGGCGACGACGGAGAGCGCTCCGGCGGCCTCCCAGGTCGAGCGGAGCGACAGGCCGCGCGCAGCGGCCTTCAGCGAGCTCGCGAGGGCTACGAGCCCGGCGCTCACGTCCGCCCGTCGTCGGACGCGAGGTCGAAGAAGAGCTCGGAGAGGCGGCCCCTGCGGCCGCGGGCCGTCATCGCGAGCGGCTCTCCGCGGGCTACGAGGCTTCCCTTCACGAGGACCCCTGCGTCGTCGGCGACCTCCTCGGCGAGGGAGAGCTGGTGCGTCGTCAGGAGGACGGCGGCGCCCTCGGCCGTCCGCTCGCGCAGCCTCTCGACGAGGACCCTCTGTGCGAGCGGGTCGAGGCCGACCATCGGCTCGTCGAGGACGAAGAGTCGCGGGTCGTGGAGAAACGCCTGCGCGAGGGCGACCTTCTGCCGCGTGCCGTGGGAGAGCGTTTCGTTCGTCCGGTCGGCCGAGGCCTCGAGGCCGAAAGCCGACAGCTCGAGGTCGATACGCTCCTCGAGAGCGCCGCCGCGGCCCCCGAAGACCGCCCCGACGAAGCGGAGCGACTCGCGCGGGGTCCATCGCGGCCAGAGGTAGGGCCTGTCGGGGACGAAACCGAGGAGGCGCTTCGCCTCGACCGGGTGGTCGGATACGTCGACACCGAAGACGGCCGTCGTTCCCGCCGTCGGAGCGAGAAGCCCGGTGAGGAGCCCGATGGCGGTCGTCTTCCCGGCGCCGTTCGGCCCGACGAGGGCGAAGACGACGCCGGGCGGGACGTCGAGCGTCAGCCCGGTGAGCGCGAGGACGTCGCCGTAGCGCTTCGAGGCTCGCCCGAACGAGAGGGCGGGGGGACCGTCGGACATCGCCCCATCGTAAGCGAGCGGTCCGGTCCTCGTCGCAGCCGGGATCAAACCCACGTCTCGTCCCTCGTCGCGGAACAGGTCGACGGCTCCGCCGGAGACGGGAACGGGGGCCGGCGATGCCGGCCCCCGTTCGGAGAGGTGCGGGAATGGGGCGAGGCGCGTCGCCCGCGTGGATCAGCGGTCGGCGCGTGCGGGGAAGATCTCGTAGGGCAGGACCCCGGGCAGGTTCTCGGGGCGGACCGTGGAGACGTAGGCGAGGAACGGCTGGTCGCCGGTGATCCGGAACCAGGCGCCGCCGGCGTCGCAGACCGGGAGGCCCTGGAGCGAAATCGCGTTGAACTGGACGACGGACTTCGCAGGGACTTCGTACGCGTACTCCGGACCGCCTCCGCCGGGACCGGTCATCGTGGAGGTCGCCGAGACGCCGAACGTCGCGGACTCGGTCCCGGCGTTGAAGAGGGTGATGTTGACGCGGCGGCGCGCCTCGGGGCCGCTCGCGCACTCGAGAGCCGAGAGGGAGACGTCGCCGGCGACGGCCGTCGAGCCGGCGGGGAAGAGCTCGGTGAAGACGGGCAGCTCCAGGCGCCCGAGCGCCTCGGGGACCTTCGGCAACCCTTCGGGGACCTTCTCGAGCCGCTCGAGAGTGGCACGCAGAGCGACCCGGCGCGGGGCGGTCAGGGAGAGCATCTGTACGGCCTGGCCCGCGCGCAGCGGACGCGAGTCGAGGATGCCGGCGGCCTGCGCCGCGAGCTCGACCGGGGCCGGCGTCGTGGATTCGCCGAGCGCGTCCCACGCTCCGAGGTAAGTCACCGTCGCCGCGTTGTCCGCGTTGTTGAATGCGGTCAGGGTGCTCGCGAGCGAGTAGGTGTCGCCAGTGGCGGCGAAACCCGGAAGCCAGACCGTCGACTCGGGAAGCGGGGCGACCGTGAACGCGCCGGTGCCGATCGTCTTCACCGGCATGAGCGTCCACAGAACCGCCACGTCGACCGTGTAGCTCCCTTCCGCGAGCTTGCCGGCGTTGACGTCGAGGCTCCAGGGAGTGACGGCCGCGGTGCAGGGGCCGGTCAAGCCCGAGTAGTTGAAGGTGACGCGGAGGAGCGAGCCCTCCTGCGCCAGGGTCGTGCGCGAGGCCTCGGGCACGCACCCGTCGGGCCATTGGCCCGAGAGCTTCAGGATGACCGTGTCGTTCGGCGCCGGACTGGCGGGGGCGGTCGCCACGGTCGCGCTGGGGAGCGTCTGCGCGGAAGCGGGGACGGCGAAAGACGTGGTGAGGGAGAGGAGGAGGGTCGGGAGGATCGTGTGTCGTTTCATGCAATCACCTTCCGATCCGGAGTGCACGATCAGGGGCCCGTCTCACGCGCGATTCTTCAGCGTGGGATCCGGGCGCGGCACGACAGTTCCCTTGTTCGGAGGGACTTCCCGCGCTGTGGCAGGATCGTCAGGTGGATAGTCCGGGCGCGCCCTCCGACGGCGATCTCGTCGCCCGCATCCTCGCGGGGCAGGAGGAGCAGTTCGCAGTCCTCGTCGATCGCTACAAGCTGCGCCTGTTCCGATTCGTCTCGCGCTACCTCGGGGATCCCGAGGACGCCCGCGACGTGACGCAGGAGGTCTTCTTCAAGATCTACTCGGCGCTCGACACGTTCGACCCTCGGTACCGCTTCTCGACCTGGGCGTTCCGGATCGCGGGCAACGCCGCAATCGATCACCTCCGTCGCCGGCGGATCCGGGCGATCCCGCTCCAGCTTCCGGCGGACGACGAGTCGGAGGGGCGGAGCATCGATCCGGTGGACGGCAAGCCGGACCCCCTCGAGGAGCTTTCCAGGACCCGCCTCAGGGAGGCCCTCGACCTGGCCATCGAACGTCTCCCGGACGACTACCGGGAGCTGATCAGCCTGCGGCACCACGGGGAGCTCGCCTACGAGGAGATCGCCGAGCTGAAGGGGATGCCCCTCGGGACGGTCAAGAACAAGCTCTTTCGGGCCCGACAGGCCCTCCGAGATCTTTTACCGAAAGGCACCGTATAGAGAGATCGGGACGATGACGACGAACGCGCTGACCACCGACTCTGGACCGGCCCCGGGCGATCTGGAACGCGACCGGCGGCTCGAAGTGCTTCTGGATGAGCTGGTTACGATTCCTCGGGGGGAAGAGCTTCCCGCCGATTTCGCCGCCCGCGTCCAGAACCGTCGACCCTTTGCCCCCTGGGAGGTCTCCCGGGTGTCGTACTGGAGGCTGCCAGCCGGCATAGGCCTTGGGCTCCTTGCCGGAAGCCTTGGTCTCGCCCTGACGCCCCTCTGGAGCCTCGGCCCCGGTACGGCCCTCACGGTGTGGTCCGAGCTCGTCGCCGTCGCATTCGGCCGGCCGGTCGCGACTCTCGTGACGGCGCTTCCCCTGCTCGCCGAGGGGACCGGTCGCGCGGCGCAGGCCGTCTCCCCGGGTGCCCTCGCCCTCCTGGGGGCGTTGGCAGGCGTGACCGCCGCTTCGCTCGGATTGGCGCTCGTGCGGTTCCGCCGGCCGGCGTCCTCCGTCGCCCTCCGCCGGGGCTGAGTCGGGGCCAGCGATGGCCCGGCGCCTCCTCCTCCTCGCCAGCGTCGTCCTCCTCGCCGCCTCCGGGCGGGCATTGGCGCAGCAACCCTCGGTGATCCCGGCCGGAGAGGTCCGTGCGGACGACCTCGTCGTCCTGGGGCGCGGCGCCGTGGTGGAGGGCGTCCTGACCGGGACGCTCGTTGCCGTCGGCGGTTCCGTCCGGGTGGCGGGACGGGTGGAGAAGGACGTCATCGCCTTCGGCGGAGACGTTCTCGTGGAGGCGGGAGCCCGGGTCGGAGGAGACCTTCTCGCCGTCGGAGGAGTGGTTCGTACGCCCGCCGGAACCACCCGTGCCGTCGGCGGCCGCGTGCTGACCGTCGGACAGCTGGAGGCGGCGTTTGCCGCGGAGCTTCAGACCTCGCCACTGGCGGCGAGACCGGCGAGCGGCCTTCTCTTCGCGTTCCGGCTCGTCCTCCTGTTCCTCTGGCTGGTGATCGGCCTACTCCTCGTCCGGTTCGTTCCGCGCCCCGTCTCGGCGGCGGTCGGGTCCCTTCCCGGGAGGCTCGGGACGATGGCGGCCCTCGGAACGGCGGGGGTCCTGTCTTCCTTCCTGGTTTCGGCGTTCCTCCTCCTCGTCCTGCCCGCGATGGCCGGTCTCGCCGTGACGGCGCTTCTCCTCGCGATCCTTGGCACGGCGAAGGCGTTCGGCCTGGCGGTGGTCTTCGTGGCCGTGGGGCGGCGCCTCGCGCAGGGAGCGACGCGCGGGAGTCCGCTCTTCGGCGACCCGGCGGCGCTGGCCCTCGGTCTCGCTCTCCTCGGCCTTCTCTCGCTCGTCCCGGTGGCAGGGCCGGTCGTCTGGGCGGTCGCTTCGCTCCTCGGAATCGGTGCGGCCCTCGTCGCCGCGGCGCGCAGGGCCTCGCTCCGACCGGCCTTTTGAGCGCCGCGCAGCCCCCTGATACGCTTCAGCGTCCGGCGCCGCCTGCGACGCGGACCGGTCGAGGAGTCGACATGCCGATCGCGCGCATCGGAGTCATCGGAGCGGGCCAGATGGGGGCGGGAATCGCCCATGTCGCCGCGCTCGCGGGCAAGGACGTCGTCCTGGCGGACGTCTCCGTCGAACTTGCCGGAAAGGGTCTCGCCGTCGTTCGGAAGAACCTTGCCCGCCAGGTCGAAAAGGGAAAGGTCACTCCGGAAGCCGCCGACGCCGCCCTCGGCCGGATCGTCCCGGCCGGCGACGTCGCCGCTTTCGGCGAGACGGACCTCGTCGTCGAGGCGATCGTGGAGAACGAGGGGGTCAAGCGCGAGCTCTTCGCCCGCCTCGACGGGATCCTCCCGCCCGAGGCGATCCTGGCCTCGAACACCTCGTCGATCTCGATCACACGCCTCGGCGCTGCGACGAAGCGCCCCGGGAACGTCGTCGGGCTGCACTTCATGAACCCCGTCCCGGTCATGCAGCTCGTCGAGGTGATCCGCGGCATCGCGACGTCGGACGAGACGACGGCGGCCGTCGTGGCTGCCGCGAAGGAAATGGGGAAGGTACCGGTCGAATGCCGCGATTTCCCCGGCTTCGTGTCGAACCGGGTCCTGATGCCGATGATCAACGAGGCGGTCTTCGCCGTGCACGAAGGGGTCGCCACGCCCGACGCGGTCGACACGATCATGAAGCTCGGGATGAACCACCCGATGGGGCCGCTCACCCTCGCCGATTTCATCGGCCTCGACACCTGCCTCGCGATCCTGAGGGTTCTTCACGAAGGCCTCGGGGACGACAAGTACCGCCCCTGCCCGCTCCTCGTCCAGATGGTCGATGCGGGCTGGATGGGGAAGAAGGCCGGCCGGGGCTTCTACCGCTATTCGGGACCCGGCGGGGAGAAGGTCCCGGCTTGATCTGCCAGGTCTGCGGCACGGCGAACGACCTCGACCAGGAGTTCTGCCGGAAGTGCCAGAACAAGCTCCTCGTCGTCTCCGGCTCGAGCGAGACGTACGACGAGGGTCCCTCCGGAGAGGGGATCTCCCTCGACGAGCACCTCCTCGAGCGGGTCTCCGTCCTCGAGGAGATCGTCAAGCGGAGTGCCGAGACGCTGAAGGTCCTCCTCGAGGGATTCCATCGGCAGGAGAAGAACGGCTTCGTCATCCAGACGGGCCTTCTCGCCCTCAAGGACCTTCTCGAGAGGAAGGGGCTCCTCGTCGAGCAGGAGTTCGTCGAGCTCTGGGAAGGGCGTGTCGACCAGCACATGACGGTCCTCGAGAAGCGCGAGCGCTTCCTCGAGCGAAAGGAGCGGATCCTCGCCGAGCACAAGGGGCCGGGGCGCGAAAGGCTCGTCGGCCTCCTCGGCGAGGCCGAGCTCGCCTTCTTCGCCCTCGACCCCGAAAAGGCGATGGGGATTCTCGAGGAGGCCTGGAAGGTCGACCGCGGAAACGCGGAGCTGGCCTTTTTCCTCGGGGAGAGCTGGTTCAACGACGGCGAGGCGGGCAAGGCCGCGACGGCCCTGAAGCACGTCCTCGAGCGGCGGCCGCAGCACTTCGAGGCCCTCGTCTATTCGGGTGTCCTGGAGAACGACCTCGGGCGGCCCGACAGCGCGGTCGAGTACCTCAAGCGGGCGCTCGCCCTGAGACCCGACGCCTTCCTCCCGGCCTTTGCGCTCGGGGCGATCCACGCGGGAACGGGGCAGCTGGCGAAGGCCGAGACGCTCCTGAAGAGGGCCGTCCAGATCGAGGAGAACCCGCAGGCGCTCTCTCTCCTCGGGACGATCGCCTACGAGAGGGGCCGCCTGAGGGACGCCATCGACGCTCTCCAGCGGGCGGTCAAGCTCGATCCGGACGACGAGGACGGCCTCTTCCAGCTCGGTCTCTGCTACCTCGACCGCGGGTGGACGCAGAAGGCGGCCGAGAGGTTCCGGGCTGCGCTCGAGCTGAACCCGAACCGGATCGAGCTGCACGAGGCGAAGAAGCTCCTCGGTCCCGCCGGCACAGGGCCGCTTCCTGGCCTGACCGGCGCGGCGGCCGACAGGGCCGGACGCGCGGCAGCGCTGGCCGCGAAGGACCCGCAGAAGGCGCTCGTTCTCTATCGCCGGGCAATCAAGGCGGACCCGGAGAACCCGACTCTCCAGATCGCCTTCGCCCTCGTCTGCTCGACCGTCGGACGGACGGTCGAGGCGGTGGCGACGACGCGGCGGGTCCTCGCGCTCAAACCCGAGGAGCCGATCGCCGCGGCCGCCTGGGCCACGCTCCTCGAAGCGCTCCGCGCCGAGGGGAAGTTCCGCGAGGGAACGCAGGTGGCGGGGGAGATGCTCGAGGTGGTCACGTCGAACTTCGCGCGCTCGATCGGCTACTTCCAGCGGGCCGCGGCCCGGGCCGAGATGGGGGAGCAGCTCGACGAGGCGCTCGAGGACGCCGAGAGGGCCCTTCGTCTCTCGCCTCGCGACATGCGGCAGTTTCCCCTGGCGGCCAAGGGATGGGTCCACTACAAGCGCAAGGAATTCGCCCGCGCGGTGGAATGCCTCTCTCGCGCGGCCGAGCTGGGGGAGACCCCGACCGGCCTCGCCCACCTCGGCCTCGCCTGCCTGGCGGTCGGGGACGCGAAAGCGGCGCGGAAGGCGTTCGACCGGGCCAAGCGACGCGGTGGGCGGTCGACCGAGCGCCACGGCGGCCTGGAGGCCCGGATGCTCGAGCAGATCCGGCGGAACCTCCAGCTCACCGAAAGAGTCTCGAGCCGGCCGGGGCGTCGGAAAAGCCGGACGAGCTGAGGCCTTCGACGTCGGGCGGAGGTGCCTGTCGGCTCCCCGGTCGGTTCCTGCGGTTCCCAGGGGTGTCCGCGTCCCCTCCGATTTCGCTTGACAGGATAACCAGGACCTTCTCAGAATCCGGCACAGGAAAACATACCGAGTGTTCGGTATTTTCAGTAGCGGGATTCGCGGAAGGGATCCGGCAGGGCGCCTCGAAAGGGTGGACGCCGGAGGTCCGTATGTCCCGTCGTGCTCGCCTTGCGGACCGAGGCCTTTCTGAGAGAGGGCGCGTTGTCGCCCGGGAGGATTGAGATGACGAGGCCGACCCGAAGCCCCTTCCTGCGTGCCGTGGCCCTCTTCGGGGCCCTTCTCCTGCCTGCGCTTCCGTGGGCCGCGCCCGCCGGGGCGCAGACCGCCGACGCCACGGTCGAGATCGACGTCGTCGACGAGACGGGTGTCGCCCTTCCCGGCGTCTCGGTCGAGCTCAAGCGCGCCGAGACCGGGTTTGCCCGCACGTCCGTGACCTCGACCGCCGGTGCGGCCCGCTTCCCGGCGGTTCCCCCGGCCGCCGGCTACACGGCGCGCGTCGCCCTCCAGGGCTTCGAGCCGGTCGAGCAGGCGCTGACGCTCCGGATCGGCCAGACGGCCAGGGTCAGGGTCGTCCTCCGCGCGAAGGCGATCGCCGAGGCGGTGACCGTCGTCGGCGAGGCGCCCCTCGTCGACGTCTACAAGATCGACTCGTCGACGAACATCATCCCGGAGCAGATCAAGGCGCTGCCCGTCGCCAACCGCGAGTTCGAGAAGCTCGCCTTCATCGCACCGGGTGTCCAGCGGGAACGGGGCGAGTTCCGATTCGTCACGGGCGGTCCGGTCATCGGCTCGGGCGGCAACGCGAGCCAGTCGACGATCCTCGTCGACGGCGTCGACTACACCGACCCCGCCCTCGGACTCGCAAAGACGCGCGTCTCCCAGGACGCCATCTCCGAGTTCCGCGTCGTGAACTCCCGGTTCGACGCCGAGGTCGGCGGATCGGCCGGCGGCGCGCTGACGGTCCTCACGAAGACCGGGACGAACGAGATCAAGGGCTCTCTCTTCGCCTACTACCGGGACGCGTCCATGCGTGCGCAGGGCGCTCTCGAGCAGGATTCCACGGTCGACTTCCGGCGCGGCCAGTACGGCGTGTCGCTCGGCGGTCCGATCGTCCAGGACAAGACGCACTTCTTTCTCTCGGGCGAGTACGTCGACGAGGTGAGGCCTACGCTCTTCCGCCCCCAGGGCGCGTTCGCGTCGCAGGCGGCGGACCTCGAGGTCCCGACCGACCAGATCCTCGCCTTCGGTTCGATCACGCACCGCCTCACCGACTCGCAGTCGCTCCTCTTCAAGGCCGACTACGAGCGCTACCGCCTCGAGAACTTCCGCGTCGGAGGTGTCCAGAGCGCCGACTACGGTCAGGAGCTCCAGCGCGACAACTACAACTTCACCGCGGGCCACACCGCTGTTCTCGGGGCCTCTACGACCAATGAGCTCAGGGCCCAGTACGGCAGCCGGAAGTACTTCGAACCGACCAACTCCGACGCCGTCGCGGACTGGTATTCGAACGGCATCACGCTCAAGACCGGTGGCAACATCCTCGGCGACCTCCTCGGCGAGGGAGACCAGTTCGAGATCCGGGACACGCTCTACTTTCACCTCACCGGCAAGAGCGGCACGCACGACGTCAAGGTCGGCGCCGGCTGGCAGCACGTCAAGGACCGCTCGATCATCGACACGTACGCCACCGGGCTCTTTCTCTGGGCGACCGACACGAAGACCTTCCCGATCGCCTACGGCTACGGCGTCGGCTCCAGCGACGTGACGGTGACGACGGACCGGATCGCGGGCTTCGTCCAGGACGACTGGCGCCCGATGTCGAACCTGACGGTGAGCCTCGGCCTCCGCTACGACATCGACACCAACGGGAACAACACCGGCTTCACCCACGCGCTCGTCCCCGAGCCCCGCGAGAGGGACACGAACAACTTCCAGCCGCGCATCGGCCTTTCCTGGGACGTCACCAAGACCGGGCAGTTCGTCGCGCGCGCCGGCTGGGGCCTCTTCGTCGGCCGCAACCTCCTCGTCCCGTCCTTCACCGAGCTCCAGCAGAACGGCGAGACGGGCCGCAAGCTCTACACCCGCGTCAACGGCCTCCTCTACGGCATTCCGGCCCTGGCCCTCGACCCGAACAACCCGACGACGACGGGCATTCCGCTCCCGATCGACATCACCCTCCTCGACCAGACGGTCGTCGCCCCCGAGGCGAGCCAGTTCAGCGCGGGCCTGACCTCCCGGCTCTGGCAGACCGGCCTCTACCTCGACGTCGAAGGCGTCTGGGTGAAGGGTGACAAGGAGCTCATCGTCCACGACGTGAACTGGAGCGGGAACGCGACCCACACGCGCCCGAACAAGTCCTACAACCAGATCAACGTCTACTCCAACGACGGCGAGTCCGAGTACAAGGCGCTCACCTTCTCCCTGAACGGAAACCTCAAGGGTGGCCATCTCGTCATGGGCTCGGTCACGTTCGCGAGCAAGTACAACCGCAATGACGACTTCAGCCCCGAGTTCCCGACGGGCTACCCGAGCGACCCGGCGGATCTGGCGAACGAATACGGCCGCGCCCGCTCGGCGGAGCGGATGCGGTTCGTCATCTCCGGCGTCTTCCGCCTTCCGTGGCAGCTCACCCTCGCGCCGATCTTCAACTACGGAACCGGGCAGCCCTGGACCCGCCGTTACGGCTACGACTACAACGGCGACGGCAAGGCGAGCGACCGGATGCCCGGCGTCGATCGCTTCGGCGTGGACGGCCCCCTCTACCGCAGCTTCGACCTGCGCCTCGCCAAGTCGTTCGTTCTCGGCACGGCCGGGAACCTCGAGCTGATCGTCGAGGGGTTCAACCTCTTCAACACCACGAACTACGACGTCTCCTCGATCGACGGGGCGGAGTTCCTCTCCGGCCCGACGATCGCCAACCCGGCGGCGGTGGCCGTGAAGAACACGAACTACGGCAAGCCGAGCGCGACGCTGCCGTCCCGCGAGATCCAGGTCGGCGTGAGGTTCGCCTTCTAGGGTCCAGTCCACAGCCCCCGTCATTCGTCCGGCGGGCGGGCTCGCCGCCCGCTGGACTTTCCGCCCCGCTCGGCGCGGGGCCACCGGCGCGGCCCCCGGGCCCGCGGAAGGAGAGACTTCGTCATGAGCATCGAAACAGGACTTGCGGGTCGTGTGGTCATCGTCACCGGCGCCGCTGCCGGGATCGGAAAGGCCACGGCCCTGAGGTTCGCGAAGGAAGGGGCGAAGGTCGCCGCCTGGGACGTCTCGGACGCAGCCGCGCTCGTCGACGAGCTGAAGGCCGCCGGGGCCGGCGACGCCCTCTCCGCGAGGGTGAACGTCGCCGACGCCGCGTCGGTTGCGGCGGCCGTCGCCGAGGTGATCGCGAAGTGGGGACGCGTCGACGTCCTCGTGAACAACGCCGGGATCGTCCGCGACGCCCAGCTCGTCAAGTACAAGGACGGCGCCGTCCAGGCGACGATGACCGACGATCAGTGGGACGCCGTCATCGGCGTGAACCTCAAAGGGGTCTTCCTCTGTACCCGCGCGGTGACGCCGCACATGATCGCGGCGGGCGGCGGCGTAATCCTCAACGCCTCGTCGGTCGTCGGGCTCTACGGCAACTTCGGGCAGACGAACTACGTCGCGACGAAGAGCGGCGTCATCGGGATGACGAAGACCTGGGCCCGCGAGCTCGGGAAGTTCAAGATCCGCGTCAACGCCGTCTGCCCCGGGTTCGTCGCGACCGAGATCCTCAAAGCGATGCCCGCGAAGGTCCTCGAAGGGATGGTCGCCCACACGCCGATCGGCCGGATGGGGGAGCCCGACGACATCGCGAACGCCTACGTCTGGCTCGCCTCCGACCAGGCGGGCT
>CALBDV010000883.1 GCA_937927565.1 uncultured Holophagales bacterium | reverse complement strand
CCGAGCTCGAAGCCGGGGCGCATCTTCTCCGCCTCGACCCAGCGCTCCCACGCCTCGGGGCGCAGGTACGGGATCTCGGTCGTCGTGAAGAGCTGGGTGACGTCCTGCGATTCGACGCGCAGCGAGGCGGCCGAGGTGAAGCCGCGGCGGTGGAGCTCGTCTCTCAGCTTCAGGAGGTTGACCTGCCGCCACGCCTCGCCGTGGACGAGGCGCGGCGCCCAGCCCGCCTTCGGGACCCCCTTGATCTCGACGCGCCGCCCGCCGCGGACGGAGACGTTCACGTCCTGGCGCGAGGCGCCGAGGCCGGTGCGGACGTGCCCCGTCGACCGGCACACGCGGCCGACGAGGAGGATCGCCTCCTCGACTTCTTCGGGAGTCCTCAGGTCGGGGCCGGTGACGGTCTCGATGAGCGGCATCCCGAGGCGGTCGGCCCGCCAGACGATGCAGTGCCCGCGGTCGCGCACCTCGCGGCAGGAGTCCTCCTCGACCGTTACCTGCGTGACGGAGAGCGTCCGGCCGCGGAACGGGATCTTCCCGTTCACGCCGACGACGGCCGTCCGCTGGAAGCCGGTCGGGATCGAGCCGTCGAGGTACTGCTTCCGCGCGATGTGGACCTCGTCGACGATGTCGCAGCCGAGCATCAGGCACTGCTCGATGGCGACGTCGATCGCCTGCTGGTTCACGAGGAACGGCGGCGTGTCGTCCATCTCGTAGGTGCAGACGTTCTTCACGTTGAGGAGGTAGACGATGTTCTTCTTCGTCTTGAACTCCATCAGCGCGGTGCCGTCGTACTCGCCCAGCTCCGAGAGGGTCGGCCGCATGTGGCGGAGGACGGTCCCGTCGTGGGTCTCGGTGTAGAGCCCCGCCGGGCAGCGGCAGAAGAGCTTCGTCGGGGTCAGGAGCTGCTGGTGGACCTCCAGTCCGCAGACGAAGCCCACCTCAGCGTAATCGAGGGTTGGAAGCACCGGCCCCCCTTCCCGCTCGCGGGCGGGATGGCCCGCGGCGAACGGGGCATCTTAGCGCCGGGAGGGCTCGCCCGGTCGCCCCGGACCCGTGTGGGACCGAGTGCCCTGGCGGGAGCACAATGGGCCGATGCTCAGCGGCCGTTTCCGGCAACGGAGCCGCCCCTTCCTTTCCGGCCTGCTTCTCGTCGCGTCCCTGGTCCTCCATCCGGCCTGCGCCTCCGGGGGCGCGGCCGTCGGCGAGGTGAGGATCTGGTGGCAAGGTGACGTCCCGTCGGCCGGGAGCGCCGTGCTCGGGGCGGCTCCGGCCTGCGGCCTCCAGCTGACGGCAGCGAGGCGCGACGGGGAGAATGGCCCGGCGATCCTCGTGTTCCTCGACGAGTGGCAGAGCCCGAAGCCCGAGAGTGCCCTCGTGACGGTCCGCCTGGAGCCGTCGCCGGGCGGAACGTCGTGCCACATCGAGGCGCACCCGCTCGCCGAGTACGGGATGTCGCCTCCGGACGTGACCGCGGGGAGCGA
The DNA here is from genome assembly GCA_937927565.1 of uncultured Holophagales bacterium. GTDB lineage: Bacteria > Acidobacteriota > Thermoanaerobaculia > UBA5066 > UBA5066 > UBA5066. The sequence goes on along the minus strand of CALBDV010000883.1, from coordinate 1,300 downwards.
GGGCCTGGTCTGCAAGCCGTGCTCGGAGGCCCAGAATGCGATCGCGATGGTGAAGTACAGCCGGGGGCAGGCGATGGGGAACTCCGTCCGCGCGAGCCGGTGTCTCGGTGAAGCCCTCGGTGAGGCGGCGTCCAGGGACAGATGAACGGGCGGTTCGCCAGGAAGGTGCGAAGGTGCCGTCCGATCCCGATCGACGCCAGAAGAAGATAAGATGCCACAGCCAATGAATCCACCCGCCAGTTGACGAATAGTCACAGGCTTTATTGAAGGAGCAGTCATATGAAGCGTTCCGTCGTTCTCGCGGGGGCCGCCGCCCTCGCCCTCGCTGTCACCTCGTCCGCGTTCGCGGCCGAAGTCAAGCTCGTCGGGGTGACCTACCCCGAGGGGAAGAAGATCTCCATTCCGTTCGCCCGGACCGACATCGCCCCCAAGGCCGCGACCCTCGAAGGCACGCTCCGCATGGAGAAGGGGCAGGTCGACATCAAGCTCGCATGGAAGATGATGGAGCCGGCGGTCATGTTCGCCGGGAACATCACCACCTACAACGTCTGGGCGGTCACCCTTGACGGCCGGCCCGAGAACCTCGGCGAGCTCCAGGTCCGGGAGAAGAAGTCGGGCGAGGGGAGCTTCCGCACCGGGAAGGTGAACTTCGCAATCATGGTGACCGCCGACGTCCTGCCCGGCACGGTCGTTCCGAGCGAGCTCGTCGTGTTCACGTCGGGGAAGGCTGACCCGGCAAAGGCGAAGAGCGAGGAGTTCTCGATCGAGACCTCGAGCCTGGTCGGCGAGTTCACGCGGCCCGGCAACCCGTCCATCGCCAACCTGACCTACGCGGCGAAGGGATCGGAGCCGATCGAGCTGCAGCAGGCCGACAAGGCCTACAACCTGGCCGTCGAGCTGAAGGCCGAGACCGTCGCCTCCAAGGAGATGGACACCGCCAAGACCCAGCTCGCGCAGGCGCGCAACTCGGTCAAGGGCGGTTCCAAGGCGACCGTCGTCGACTATTCGAGGCGCGCCCTCGACAGCGCCGGGACGGCCCTGCGCCTCAGGGTCCAGCAGATCCTCGACGAGCGTCTCGCGGCCGAAGAGGCGAGAGTCAAGGCCGCCGAAGAGAAGAAGCGCAAGGAGCTCGAAGCCGCGAAGGCCCAGGCTGCTGCGGCCGAGGCCGAGAAGGCCCGCCTGGCGGCCGAGGTCGCCCGCCTGAAGGCCGAGCAGGAGCAGCTGAAGAACAGCATCCGCGACGCCGTCGGCAAGTACATGCAGGTCGAGGAGACGGCCCGCGGTCTCGTCGTCAACATGG
>CALBDV010000882.1 GCA_937927565.1 uncultured Holophagales bacterium | reverse complement strand
TTGAAATGGAGGTAGATGGCGGTGGGGGAGTACTCGATCGCCTCGGCGATCTTCCTCATCGTGACCGCCTCGTAGCCGTCCCGGGCGAAGAGCTCCCGGGCCGCGTCGAGGATCCTCCTCCGGACCTCTTCCCTTTCTCGCTCTCGTCTTTCGGTAATGCCCATCTCTCGTGAACCTCGTTCCTGTGCTTAACGACGTTAAGTATGGGAACGAAGTTTTGAGATGTCAAGGACCAGCGGAAGGAACGGCCCGCATGCCGAGGCTCGAGGAATCATGGCTGGAGAAGTGACGGAGCCGCCGGAGCAGGCTTCGCCGCGAGACTCGAGGCCGTCCTCAGGCGGCGCCGGGCCGCCGCCGCAGACGTGGCTCTTCCGGGTACCGCTGGATCCCTTCCCGCTGCCAGCGCCTGGACCCCGCCTCGTCTCCCACGACCCTCAGGACCCGGACCAGGGACAAGTAAGGTTCTACCCCGGACACCGTGCGAGCGAGGGACTCGGCCGTGGCGTTCACGTCCGCGGACCGGCCTTCCGCGGCCAGGAGCGCGATCAGGGACTCCCACGAGGTCAGCGTCTCCGGGTACAGCTGGATCTCCCTTCGGAACTCCGCCTCCGCCTCCTGGTGCCGGCTCAGCCGGGCGAGGATGTCCCCGCGCAGGAGGTGAAAGCCGGCCGGAGGAAGCCCGTGAGCGCCCGGAGACGCCGCGCGGTCGGTCAGGGCGAGCGCCCCGGCCAGGTCGCCCCGCTTCAGCTGGATTCGGGCGAGTAGGAGAAGTCCGCGACTCTCGCGGCCCTTTCCTGCGAGGAACGACCGCGCTTCGCCCTCGGCCCCGATCAGATCCCCCCGGGCCAGGAGAGCGCGGGAGAGGATCTCGCCCGCGTCCGGATCGCCGAGCGTCCTGGCTGCCTGGGCGTGCTTCACGGCTTCGTCCACCAGTCCCCGCTCGAGGCACTGGGAGGCGATCGCGCGCAGGTAGTGCGTGGATCCGGGAGGGGCCAGCTCCTGCGCCTTCTTGAGCGACTCGAGCGACTCGTCCATTCGGCCGAGCCGGGCCAGCGCCAGCGATCTCAGCTCCCAGATGTCCATCATCCGGGGGTTCTCCGCCAGAAGCCGGCCGGTCAGCTCGACCGCCTTCCTCCCGGTTCCCTCCTTGAAGTCGGCGAGCGCGTCCTTCATGAGCTGGACGGTGGCGATGTGATCCTTGGGGTCGTCGAGCGGGCCATCTCCCGCCGTTGCGCCGGAGCTGAGGTAGCCGAGTGAGGCCAGCTGTTTCGCCGCCTCCGGGTCGATGGCGCCAGGGGGCCGGAACGAGGTCCGGAGCCGCTCCATCTCGATCCGCAGGGCCCGGAAGGGGGCGGGCTTGTCGTCGATGAGGTTTCGCAGCTCGGCGGGATCCTCGGCGAGGTCGTAGAACTCGGGCTTCGGCGATTCGATGTAGTGCCACCGCCCGTCGAGGAGACACCTCAGCTCGCTCCAGCCGAAGTGGATCCGGGAGAAGAAGCTCTCGGCATAGATCCGCCGCTCCGGCTGCGGCAGACCCGCCTGGACTCGCCAGGCTGCGTCCAGGACGGATTCGGTGCCGGCAGGGGCGACGAACCCGGCGAGGCCGACGGCCTTGCCGATCGTGGCGAAGACGTCGGAGAGAGGGACAGGCGTCGCGACCGACTGCCCTCGGCTCCGGCCCCCGGGCAGCTTCACGAGAAGCGGCACCTGGAGGACCTCGCGGTAGAGGAAGACCCCGTGCTCGCTTTCACCGTGCTCGCCGAGCGCCTCGCCGTGGTCCGAGAGGAAGACGATCAGCGCGCCGTCGTACAGACCCTTGCGCCGCAGGAAGTCGAGGAACCGGCCCACGATAGCGTCCGAGGCGGCGATCTCCCCGTCGTAGGGGTCCGGGTATCGGGACTTGAAGGGCTCCGGAGGCTCGTAGGGAGCGTGCGGTTCGTAGAGGTGCAGAAAGGCGAAGAAGGGAGCCTTCCGTCCGTCCAGCCAGCGCTCAACGGAGGCCTCGGCCTCGTCCCCCGGCCGCTGGACCCGGCTGATGGCCTGGTGTGCCCGGGTGGGGACGATGTCGTCGTCCCAGAGGTCGAAGCCGCGGCCGATCCCGCTCGTGCCGCCCATCACGACGCTCGACACGGCGCCGCCGGTCGCGTAGCCGGCCTTCTTCAGCAGCTCGGCCAGCGTCGGGACCTTCGGATCCACCCTGTAGCCGAGGTTGTCGTGGACGCCGTGCCCGTCCGGGAGCAGCCCCGTGAAGATCGAGACGTGCGCGGGAAGGGTGAGCGGGACGTGGGTGTAGGCCCGCTCGAAGAGGATCGAGTCTGCGCGAAGCTCCGAGAGCGCCGGGGTCTCGACCTTGCCGTAGCCGTAGAACGGGAGCCGATCCGAGCGGAGCGTGTCGACGGAGATCAGGATGACCGGAGCGCCGGGGAAGACGGGTGGTTCGCTCTTCTGACGGGACCGCCCGCAGTCGGCGAGGCCGAGAAGAGCGACGCTCGCAACGGCAAGAGTCCCGGAAGTCCTGGCCCATCTCCTCACCGGCCGGAGTCTAGCCCGTCGGCGGCCACCGACGAGAAAAGGGCCCCGCTCGCAGCGGGGCCCCCGAGTCGGATTCAGGCCTGGCCTTCACGCCAGGCTCGTCGAGGAGCTAGAAGCGGATCCCGAGGGAGATCTGGAAGTACCGCGGGGTCTGATAGCTGGTCGGGCCGGTGGGCTGACCGAAGAGCGGCCCCTTCTGCCAATTGGCGCCGAGCGCCTTGCAGTCCTTGGCCGTGGTCGTCTGGGGGCACTCGACCGGGGCCGTCGTGAAGGGGTTGAAGGCGTTGTAGTTCGCCGTGCTGTTGGCAGCCGTGTTGACCGTCTGGTTGACGCTGGTGACGGTCTGCTGGTTGAAGAGGTTGAAGACCTGCGGCGTGACGTAGAGCTCCACCGCACCGCCGAACTTGTACGAGTAGGTCATCGAGAGATCCGTACGCCAGAGATCGTCATACCTGTACGCGTCGCGAGCCGTGAAGTAGTAGGTCACCGAGGCCGGGGTCGCCTTGTATCCCGGGTTCGTCACGTAGGGGCGTGTCTGGACAGAGCCCGCCGCTCCGTAAGGGGTTCCGGTGTCCCACCACTGAATGAGGCCGAAGTTGAGGGTTCCGAAGCTCTGGGGGATCGGAACGTCGTAGGTTCCGTACAGGCGAACGCGGTGACGCTGGTCGCTCGAGAGCGACCCGACCGGGGCGCTCCAGGCGCGGTCGAAGTACTCGGGCTGGGAGTGAAGCGTGGCGAGGATCGTCCCGGACGTCGAGTTCTCGCCGACGATGTCGCCGATCAGGTGCGACCAGGTCCAGTTCCCGCCGAGGTTCAGGCGGTCGCCGATCCGGTAGCTGAACTGAGTGTGGAGGCCGGTGTACTCGCGCCGGTAGTCGCTCGAGTTGACGATGAGCCCGAGGTCGAAGACGGTGCCTACGGCGTTCGTGACGGTGCCGGTGGTCGTGTCGAGCTTCAGGTCGTAGAAGTCGGAGAACGTCCGGCGGACGAAGTCCGCGCGGAAGCTGCCCTTCGCGCCGATCGTACCGGCGACGCCGAAGGTGAACTCCTCCGCGGCCGGCGAATCGAGGGAGTCCTGGATCTGCCTGTTGACGCCCGGAACGCTCGGGGCTCCGCCCTGAGGGATCTTGCATTCGGCGGACAGCGGCTGCATGAAGTTCGTGTCGCTGAGGCAGCCGTTGGCCCGGAACCAGCCCCAGAACTGATTCAGGGCCTGCTCCGTCGTGAGGTACGGGCCGGTGCCCGTGTTGATGGGCGTGGCGCCGAAGCCGTTGTAGTACCAGTAGTAGCTCGCTGGGGCCCCGGCCGGGGTGTAGCCGCTCCCCGCCTGCCCTTCCTGGATTCCCGCCACGTACTTCGCGTAGGTCGCCGTGACCCGCAGCTTCCCGTCGCCCTTCATGTCCCAGGTCGCCGCGAGGCGGGGGCTGAAGGCGTCGGACTTGGACGTGACGGCGCCGCCCGCGTCGACGGCGTCGTTCTTGTCGTAGCGGAGGCCGAGGTTGAAGGAGAAGCTATTGTTGAGCCGCCAGGTGTCGTTGATGAACCCGGACCGGACCGTCACGTTGCTCCCCTGGGATTCCTCCAGGATGGGCTGGAAGTAGAAATAGGTCGACGTCCCCGTGTTGAAGATCGGGTAGATGTCCGTCCCCTGGATGACGGCACCCGTCCCGTAGATGCGGTAGTCGCTGCCGGACTGGTGGTTGTTCGCCTGGCGGCTGCCGGTGAAGTCGTCGTAGCCCGCCACGATGCTGTGAGAACCGAGGCCCTTGGTGGAGAGGAAGTAGGTGCCCTTGAGGAGGATGTCTTCGTTGTCACGCTTCTCGGGCGTGCAGACGCCGCAGAACGTCGGGGAGTTGTACCGCGCGCTCCCCCGGCTGCGGTCGAGGAGAAGCGTCCCCTTGATCAGGTCGGTGTAGATCGAGCCCGAGTTCTCGAACGTGAACTTCTTGCTGGAGTACTGGGCCTCGACGAAGAACGAGTCCGAGAGGACCCCGTTGTAGTTGAACGCGAGGAGCTCCGTAGGGAGCACCCGCTCGTAGAGGCTCGCGAGGTCCATGATGGGGGCCGAGGTGTACCAGTTGTTGGCCTGCGTCGTTTCGGTGTTGATGTAGGAGCCCGTCAGGGTGTGGCTCTGGAAGGGGCTGATGGTCAGCTTTCCCTCGTACCGGGGCTCCTCGTTCCCGTAGGGATAGGTGATGCCGGTGTACGCAGTCGTGCCCGTCAGGGCGTCGGACTGATCGTAGTAGCGGCCCGCGGCGAAGAACCAGATCTTGTCCTTCAGGATGGGCCCGCCGAACGTCGCTTCCCAGGTCGGGGTGGTCTTGTCGGTGAGCTTCCCCTCCTGCGGGTTGATGCCCGTGACGGGCACCCGGTAGGCGCTGGTCGAGCCCCAGGAATCGTTCGAGAGGGTCGAGCGGAGCGAACCGGAGAAGGTGTTGCCTCCGGACTTCGTGATCGTGTTGATGACTCCGCCGACGAACCTTCCGTACTCGGCCGAGATCGCCGAGGTGGTGGTCGTGGTCTCCTGGACGGCGTCCTCGATGTACAGGTTCGTCGACGTGTTCCGGAGGTTGTCCGTGATGACGACGCCGTTGACCATGTAGAGGTTCTCGGTGGACTGGGCGCCGGCGACTGAGACCCCGTTCGGTCCGTTGTTGTTCAGTCCGGGCGAGAGGTTGACCGCCGACGCGATGGTGCGCTGGGTCGGCAGCGAGGAGAGGAGGGCTCCCGTGTACGTGGTGGCCTGGACCGACGACTGTGAGACCTGCTCCCCGGTGGAGACGACGGTGACCGTCGTCGCGACGGAAGAGAGGATCATCGTCGCGTCGACCTGGCTGCGCTGCGAGGCGCTGAGCTTGATATTCCTCGTCACGGTCTGGAAGCCGGACAGGTTGAACGTGATCGTGTAGTCACCCGGGGGGACGTTCGCGAAAACGTATTCCCCGGTTGCCCCGGTGACGCTCGTCCGGGTGCCCTGAAGGGTGGGGGCTTTCGCAGTCACCGAGACTCCCGGCAGTCCCTGGCCCTCGCTGATGGCCTTCCCTGTCAGGGTGGCCGTCGGAATGCCCTGGGCGAAGGCGGTCGACCCTCCGATCAGAACGGCGAGGGCGACCAGTGTGGTCAAGATCTTTGCCTTGTTCAAGCGCATCTCGTTCACCTCTCCTCTCAATTCTCTGAACCCGAAGCTGAACTCCTCGAAAAGGAACCGGGCGGAACACTCCAAGTACGGACCCGGGAAAACAGAAAAACGGATCATAAGTCAACGCTCTGGATTTGACCCGTTAAACCTCCTCCTTGCTTGCTCCGAGAATGCTGCCGGGGAATGAGTTACGGCTCCACGAACAAACTGGGATCGAGCTTGGCGCGGACGAAGCACGGCCCGTGCCATGTTGCGGGCCCAGGGGCCTTTCGTTTCGACGTCGGTTTGCGCGAGACGTGTCCCCGGGTCGTCGCTCCGGGTTTCGCCGAGGAGATATTGGGATTCTCTCTTTGCCGTTGGACCTCCGAAGAGTCGCCGGCGTACCGACCGTCGCAACGAAGCCGGAGAGCGCTCCCTCAGGACCTCCCGGCTTCGACGGCATGACCGTGATCATGGTCGTCCGGGCTCGGCCGTGATCTCCTCTCGACGGAATGAAGACCTTCGTGAGAGCCATCCCCGTCGTCCT
>CALBDV010000881.1 GCA_937927565.1 uncultured Holophagales bacterium | reverse complement strand
GTCGAAGAGGTGCTGGAAGAGGTCGCGCGCGTCCATTCGACGGCGGGCGCGGGGATGGGTCCCCCGGGAACGCCGTCCGCCTGTCCCCCCGTCCTTGCGTGCCCGCAAGAAGCTCCCTAACATTACGCGGCCCCGCCCGGACCGTGCGACCCGACCGCAGGCTCTTCGTCCTCCTCTTCGCCGCGCTCTCTCTCGCGCTCGCTGCCGCTGCCGCCGTCGAGCAGTGGAGGCGGCCGGAAGACCTTCTCCGTATCCTCGTGCTCATCGTCCTCCCCTCCGTCCTCACCGGTGGGGCCGCAGCCGCTCTGGCCGGACGTCGCCGAGCCCCGTACCCGGCCGCCCCCTACGACGTGCTTCCCAGGAGCGTGTTCCTGGCGCTCTGCGTGATCGTGGCGGCCGGAGGCGCGATGATTCGGGTATGGGGCTCTGCCGACTTCCCCCCTCCCGAAGGCATGGGATACGAGGAGGAGGAGATCGGAGCGGCGGCCGGGGAGATCCTCCGCGCCGGAGTCCAGCCTCCGGAGCACTGGCTGCCGGCTTGGGCCGCGACCGCCGGGTTCTGGGTCCTCGGTGCCGGCATTCCGTCGATGCGGGTCCCGTTCGTCCTCGTGAGCGCCCTGTCGCCTCTCTTCCTGCTTCTCGCCGCGCGCCACGTCGCGTCGAGAGAGGTCGCTCTCTTCGTCACGGCCCTCTGGGCGGTGGCGTGGTGGCCGATCCTCGCCGGCCGGATCGCCGATGAGATCTTCTTCACGGCGCCCCTGCAGCTGCTCGCTCTCGCCCTCCTGTTCAGGGCTCGCGACGCCGGTTCACCATTGGCTGGCTGGGGGGCCGGACTCCTCTGCGGGCTGTTTCTCACCGAGTACACCGCGTACCACGCTTTCCCGCTGATCGTCCTCGCAGGGGTCGGCATCGCGGCCACCCTCGCCGTCCTCCGGAACCGAAGGGCTGCGCCGCGGCGGACCCTCCGAGAGGCTGCGCGCGAGGCGCTCCAGCCTTTCGTCGCGACGGCAGGCGCCTTCATGCTCGCCTTCGCCTCCCTGGCCCTTCCCCTCGCTTCCTCGGCCCTCCGGACGAGAGGCGTCTCCTTCGCCGAAGGGGTGGTCCGCCACACGGCCCCGGCCAGTGCGGTCCTGAAAAGGCCCTGGCCGGAGTACCGCGAGATCGTCGTCTCCCGCGTACGGAATCTCTGGACCGCGACCCACCGTCCGGGCTGCGGCGAAGATTCCCCGTGGCTGAATCCCGGCCGGGCGCCGATGGTTGACGGCATCACCGGCATCGCAATCGGGGCCGGCCTCGCGCTCCTCGCCGCCTCGGCGACGCGCCGGCGCCACGGTCTGATCCTCTCGCTCGTCGCGATCCCCGTGCTCGTCTTCCTGACGATCCCGGGAAACGAGAACTTCATGCGGTACTTCGTCGTCCTGCCCGTCGCCTTTCTGGGCGCGGCGGCCGGTCTCGACGTCGCGTGGAGGCGATCGTCGCGGCGGGTCCGGTTCGCCCTTCTCGTCGCCGGCACGGTCGCAGTCGCCGTCGCGGCGCTGACGAACGTCCGCAGGGCGCTCTTCGTCGTGCCGCGCGACAGCGATATCAGAAACAGCTACCGCCAGGAGGACGTCGTCCTGGCCACCTGGGTCGGGGCGCGGGAGGCGGCTTCCCGGACGGTTTTCCTGACGGACGTGGAGGACTCCGAATACCCAGACGTCCACGTCCTGCGCTGGCTCCTCCGCGGACGACGCGCGCACGTTGCCGAAACGCTCGGGCAGGCGCTCCGGGAGCGCCCGACTCCCGGGTCTCCCGTCTACCTCGTCGCCTTCGGCATCCCGGAGCAGCCGGGGCTCGAGGAGATCCTCGCGCGGATCGTCGGTCCTCCCGCGCCGGCGATGCTGATCCCGACAGCGGACCCGAACCGCTCGGGACGAGCCTGGCGGATCCATCGCCCGGCCCTCGACGCACCGATCCGGCTCCGGGACGCAGTCGACGTGAAGACGTGGTCCGGTCCGGGCGGCCCGCCCGGACCAGGCCCCTTTCCGGCCTCCACCTGGAAGCCAATCTCCTCCGGTTTCGAGCCCGCGTTCTCCGTTCTCGCGATACCCCTCTCGGCGAAGCATGCCTTTTCTGATGGCCCGAGGGCCGACGGCCTTCACCTCTGGGCTGCCATCGCGGGCGTTCCCGATGCCGAAGGCGGGGCCGTCCGCTCCCTCGAGCTTCAGGCCCGCGGCGGAGAGGCGTGGCTCTGGGTCGGGGAGACACTCCTCGCCCATCTCGCTGCTCGAGACACCTGGGAGACGGTCCGGGCGGCCGCGCCGCCGCCCGGCGCCCCCACTCGCATCCTGTACCGGCACGACGGTCCCGGCCGCCCCGGCGTACAGCTCCTCGCCACCGGCGACGACGGTCGAACGCGGCTCGCAACCTCGCTGGCCTCGTCGATTCCCGAGGCACCTCTGGCGAGCCTCCCCCCCGAGAGCGAGAAGTGGGAGTTCGCCGCACCTCGGTTGAACCGTTCAACGGGCGGCGAACCGATCCAGATCGACGGCACGATTCAGATGGACGGCCTCGGTCTCCACTCGCCCGGCAGGGCCACGTGGAGAGTGCCGGCAACCGCCAGCCGATTCGTCGCTCTTGCCGGGGTGCAGCCGCATGACTCGTGCGGGGCGTCGATCGCCATCGTGAGCCTCTATCTCGACGATTCGCGCAACGCGGTCTCCGAGGTCCGGGTCGTCCGCGGTGAGCTCGGACGTCCGATCGACGTGGACGTTCGAGGCGCCAGGCGGATCACGGTGGTCGTCGGGGAAGGCCCCGACGGCCGCGACTGCGACCACGTGAACCTGGCCGAGCCGCGCTTTCTCCTGGCGCCGTTCGCGGCGTCAGCGAAGTGAGGGCGGACAACCGAGGGAACCGCGCAAAACGGGCTCCACCGGTACCGCATCAGTCCGGCGGGGTGTAGTCCACTCCCGCCACGTAGCTCCCGTCCCCCGTCCTCTCGCCCGGGGCCGAGCCATCGTTGAGAACCCCATAGGCCGCGAAGACCCCTGCTGCCGACATGCGCCGAATGTGGACATAGCCATCGGTGACGGCC
>CALBDV010000880.1 GCA_937927565.1 uncultured Holophagales bacterium | reverse complement strand
CCCTGGGAGACGCGACGGGGCCGGACGGAGAGGAGCGCGAAAACCCCGCAAACGCTGGTCCTTCGAACGCAGAACGCCGGCCCCCTTGGTCGGCGCTGGCAGTTAACCGCCTCCCAATATCGGGCTAGCGGGGAAGATCAAGTGGCTCCGCGTTCGGGTCATCAGACCAACGGTGTCCCCAGAACGCGGGGCGAGCGTTCAACTCGTGATGAGGCCCCATTCGCTGCGGCGGAACGGTCCGACGGTGAGGCTCTCAGAAACCGAATGGGACTCGGGGTGTCAGAGGCGCACACCGCAAAGCCACTCGCAGACGAGCTAGCAATGGTCATCCGAGAAGGAACCTACAGCCATGCTTCAGGGTTCACAGGACGTCGAGATAAGCGTCAAGTCGCCCACGTTCTGCGACGCTGACGCCCTGACCTGCAACGCAGTCCCTGTGGATCCCTCCGCGTTGACAATATAGAGGCCAGGCGCGAGATACGGGACGGCGAACTCCCCATCCTCGCCTGAAAGAAACCATCCGGATCCAGAGCCTTCGACGAGATGCCGCAAACGTATGAGCTGAGTCGGGAATCTGCCTTTCGGGCACCGAAAACGGCCGCGAACCAGCGTCTCCGGAACCGATATACCGATCTCGCCAGGCGAAGCGTCCGCCTGCACCGTGGCTATTGGGACTGAGAACTCCGGGGACTCCAGCGCGAGCGCGACGCGTCGACCTCGGTGGCGACGAAAGGTGAACGTGCCGACCCCGGCCCGGGACGCGAATCGTCGACCCTCACCATCGTCAAACGCGAGCTCGGCCGAACCGACTCCTTGTGAGAGGCGAGCGACGAACGTCTCAACGGCTTCCGAGAAGTCTACGATCGCGGTTTCCCCGTCCCGGATCTCGGCTGCCTTGGTCTCCTCTCCGCCGTGGACAAAGACGGCGCTGCCCACCGACCGCGCACTCTCTCTCTGGACCAAATAGCGACCCGGAGCAAGGTCGTCCGAAGTAGCCTCGCCGTTAGAGCCCGTCGTCAGGCCGAACCATGGTGAGACATCACTAGAAATAGTGAAGGCGCACCCGACGCAAGGGTCATCCCCATAGGAGGAAGTCGCCCTTATCAGGAGCCGACCTCCGCGATGAAGCCGGATGACGGTTAGGCGATCGAGCACTCCATCCTTGCCATCAATCACGTTCCGGGCTCCTGCATACCCGGACGCTTGGACCTGTACTACCAGGCGCCCGGGATCCGTCTGGAACTCGAAGACTCCGTCGCCGTCCGTCGACGTCGCGCCGGCACCGGTGGGATCCTCGATCGCCACCGATGCACCTACAACGGGGTCACTCGTACTAGCGTCGACGACTCGACCACGACGAGTTGCGCCGCGAGTGAGTTGAACGTTGCCGACATCAGTGGATCTCTCAAGCTCGAGGGCCAAAGGAAGTCTCGTTGTGCGGAACCCCGGCGCGACGACTCGAAGTTCGGTCTCGCCATCGCGCAGACCGGAGAACTCGAAGACGCCATCCTGGTGCGAGAGAACCCGAGCGGTCCTGCCACCAAGCGCAACCTGGGCGCCTGAGACTGGCTCTCCCTCCTCCGTGACGACGATGCCGCGAACGCCGCTCGGCCTTTTCAGCTGCACCTGAAGCGTGGGTGGAGGAACAGGGAGGTCGATCGTTTCAGGAAGCCGACCCTCAGCGAGGCAAGAGACCGAGATGGGTGCGCCGAACTCAAGCCCAGCGAGCACAGCCTGCCCCATGGCGTCAGCCAACGTCTCGACCAGTACCGGCTTCTCATCGCGCGATCTCTGTGTCGCGCCAACTCTCGCCTTCGGGACGCCCTGACCGTCGCTATCGACCACAGACACCCGGGTCGATACGCCCTCGTCGAACTGAAGCACTCCAACGCTCTGAGGTCCTTCTGCAGCACCCTGACCCGTCGAAGGAGATGGTTCGTTCGGCGGCGCGATCGTGAAAACGCGGCTCCGATAGACGCGACCAGACGGGACGCTAGTCTCGAACTCCACGCGCCCAAGAGGAAGACGGGAGATCTTGAAGCGTCCGTCATGATCCGTGGCTGTCTCGCGTATCAACAGACCGGCCTCCTGGCGAAGGGGCCAGTAGAAGGCCCGCCGAGCTTGGAGCTCCGGTAGCACAACCCGCACACGAGCACCACGCACAAAGGCCCTGCCGAGTCTTACTCGCCCCACCACTTCCCTGCCGGACGTCGGAGTCAAAGCGAGTGAGGCCGCCGAGTCCGCCGGAGCCACGCGACAATCAGACGCTAGCCCCTCTGCACCTGCGCACACAATGGAATTGCCGGAGGGGAGGGTAAGCCGAACACCATCCCCTCCGGCGTATGTGGTAACCGTTGGGAGGGGGACATGGTTGGAGAGATCGGTGACCTCAAGCCATGCCCGAGTGGGGGGCTTCTCTGTCAGGAGCCGAACCAAGACCGATCGCATCGCATCCTCGGGCGCAGCCGCTGGCGCCTTTAGCATGAAAGCCCCGAAAACCATGCCGCAAGTGGACAGCGAAATAAGCGATCGAACGCGCACGAGAACCTCTAGGTCAGTTGGGGCAGGGACTACAGCTCTGCGTGCACTGCAAGACGCTGCAGGTGCACGAGAAGTTGCAGTAATGCCATCCGGGACCCAGAGCAGGGCAGCCGCACGTCGGCTGATCGCAGTGGGTGCAGCTGCCACCACCCCCACCCCCACCGGGGTCCTGCCGGCACGGGATCCTGTTCCCGGATTCGTCCCAGCAGCCGAGGCCGTAGGGACTGTATAGGCAGAGTGCGATCGCCAGAACGGAAAGGACGAACCGTAGCTTCCTCGTCATGAACCCTCCTTGGACCTGCCCGATGCTTGCGGCCATCTAGATTTGGCCGCGCGGGAAGCAACTGACCTATAGCTCTCTCGCGGCGTGACACCCGCCGGGCCCCTGCATCGGATCGCTGTGCTGCATCCAGTACCTCCCCCAGACGGTTCCCCAAATCGTGCAGCAGCCGGCCGAAGGGATTCGACGCTCTTCGATGCCGGAGTAGGAGTCGACTCGGGCTAGAAGAAGCCGCTCGTCACGGCAATGCACGCCGACCCATGCGCGGGCATCGACGTCAAGAGACAGAGAGGCGAAGCAGAGAGCCCCGGATGTCGCCGGCTTCCCGTCTGCGACGGCCTTCATGTCGTAGTCCTGCAGCCAACGTGACATCGTCTCCCCGTTGGGATTCGGCAGATGCCAGCTAGTCTGAGCGGGGCTCGTTAGCGACAGGAAGGACAGCTCGCCGCTGAAACCGTCAAGCGTTACGAGCATCTTCTTCGCCCCGGAGAACCGAACAAACGTACTTCGAAGAAGCACGGCGCCGCGTGCCTTCGAGGCAACGGATGGTACTGGTCCAAGCTGCGCCTTCACGCGTCCGTCGGTCGTGTCGATGAGGAGGACGCGGTACCCGATCCGCCGAGGCGTAACGGCTACGGTCTGGGCATCGATCCACGCCAAGCGGAACATCTCGTCTGGAAGCGAGAACTGTCGCAGCATCTCGCCCGTCCAACTGATGAGCTGAAGGCCCGTGCCCGCCTCCGTTAGCGCAGCAACGCCGAGACGGCGATCCACGTCTACCGCGGACGCAGCAGCGATGCGAGGTCCGTGGGCAACCGTACCGGTGGGTGAAACGCAGGTGACGTCTCCAGGACGGCTGCTCCAGCCCCAGAACCAGCCGTCGCTGGTCACGCCGGATTGGGCGGGGCGCAGCCCTTGCGCAAATGACACGGCCTTCTCCGTTACCGTCAGGGCAGTCGCCGCCTGGGAGTCCTGAGAAGAGGGGACGAGCACAGCCACGAGAAGCAGCAATTCAGCGACTGTCACGAACGGCCCAAACACTTTATGCGACACAATCACCTCGACGAGACTACACGGGGAGCAAACCGCAATGCAAAGGGGAGCGGTCTCGGTGGGTTGATCTCGGGCAGCGAAACGCGGCGCATAACACTACGGGGACCCCCGTCGTTGAAGAAGGGCCGGCAGCGCCGAACCCGCCCCCTTTTCGGTGCTGTCAAGCATCAGCAGCGAAACGATGAAGGTGCGATCCGGGCGCCAGTCTTGTCGAGACATTCAAACCTCTCCCCTCATCACCTGCTGATTCGGTATTGAGCAGGCGAACATCAGGCACACACTGCACTGCCTCCCCGGATTCCGGAAGAGCCGGTAGTCGGCGGCTCACCTGACCGTCCGCCACATCTAAGCTCCGCGAGACCCGACTTTTTGCTACAGGCCCCTGAAACTTTCTTTCCGGGAGCGTCGCCAAGGCACCCAGGAGGGGGCGAAGGCCACTCGCAGTGCTCGATTGAGGACCGGAAAGGTCTACGACTGGACCCGGCCGCTCGGGTGGGTTGAGGGATCGGCTGCGCGGCGGCAGCGGCAATGGCGAGGCCGGTGCCGAGGTCGACGCGCGTGGCGCGCAGCCAGGAGAGAATCACCCGGTGAACCGGCGTGACCTGATCCGCCGAGCCGTCCTCGCCTTCCTTGAGTACGACCGCGGAGCTGTCGTCATCCTCCTCGACGACCCGGAACCGATCTGCGTTCGTGCGGACGAGGCTGTGGCGCAGCTATCGGAGTGGCGGGCGGAGCCGGAGATGATCATCGCCGTGGCCCGGGCGACAACCGACTACGACCCCGAACACGAGGCCGTCGTGGTCCGAGAGGACACCATCAGCTTCACCGTGGGGATCGAGCGGTGCGACGAAAGCGAGGCGGTCGGGTCGATCGTCTGGTCGCCCGTGAACTGAACAGGCAGCTGCAGGAGTAGGGTCTACGGACCGACCGCCAGCGCCGCCCGGAAGGCTCCCTCGGACCGGGGGCTACCGAGCTCACGCCATCGCCGGAGTGTCAACGACTATCCCGATAGCAGGGCCAGTACCGACGTCGCACGGCCTTCTGGTTGAGTCCCAGGCTACCTTGGTCCCCCTAGATCGAGAACGAGATCACGACCCGGCAGGACGCTACCGGAGACGCAATCCTGGCCGATGGCGTCGAGGTCGGACGCTCCGACCGCGAGCGACCGACAGGCGC
>CALBDV010000879.1 GCA_937927565.1 uncultured Holophagales bacterium | reverse complement strand
GGTCGGGGTAGAAGGCCCCGAGCTGGTCCGCGTTCAGCATCCCCTTGTAGACGACCGTCCGCGACGAGAGGCTCGCCACGTAGAACGTGTCGCGCCCCGCGAGCGCCGAGCGGGAGACGGCCTTCTCCGCCAGGCGGCGGATGACGAAGAGCTTCCTCTCGAAGGCGCCGCCCTCTTCGGTCTCCTCTCCCCGGCCCACGAGGAGCTGGCGGATCACGGGCTGGCTCGCGCGGGCCGTCGCGCCGAGCGTCGCGCTGTCGGTCGGGACGTCCCTCCAGCCGAGGACCGTCTGCCCTTCGGCCGCGACGATCTCCTCGAGCTTTCGCTGGCAGGCCTGGCGGCTCGCCGCTTCCACCGGGAGGAAGAGCATCCCGAGGCCGTAGTCACCCGGCGGCGGCAGCTCGATGCCGCTCGCCCCCGCCCAGCGCGCCAGGAAGGCGTGCGGGATCTGCGAGAGGAGCCCGGCGCCGTCGCCGGTGTTCTTCTCGCTCCCGGTCGCGCCCCGGTGCTCGAGGTTCAGGAGGACCTGCAGCGCGTTGCGGACGATGTCGTGGGAGGGGCGGGCCTTCACGTCGACGACGAATCCGAAGCCGCAGGCGTCGTGCTCGTTGGCCGGGTCGTAAAGGCCCTGGGGAGGCGGGGGACCGAAGGATTTCATGACCGTACCAGGTGTCCGGCTGGCGGAAGCCGCTGGCGGCCGCGCGAAGCGCGCGCTGTCCCGAGACTTCCCGTTTCGGACCTTTCCATCGGGAAATGTTATCAAAACCTGCCGCGCCGCAGCGTGCGCTGCGCGGCCGGCCGAACGGGGCCGCTTCCACTTCGGCTCGAGGTGGGGCTCGAAGGGTGAGGTCCGCTTCCCGGCCGTCACTCCCGGTGGTGAGCGTTATCCTTCGCATTCCCGGCCTGACCTTCGGCGCCCTTCTCGTCGCCCTCTCCATCAGCCTCGGCGGGTCGGCCCGCGCAGACGTCCTCTCGTGGGTCCCGACCGGCCTGACCGGCGTCGAGGTCACGGACGTCGTGATCGACCCTGACGGTTCCGGCCGGATCTGGGCCGCGACCCTCTGGCGAGGCCTGCTCGTTTCCACGGACGGCGGGAAAACGTTCGTACCGTCGCCGGCTGCCGGCCTGGACCCGAGGGTCACCGGAATCGACTTCGACCCGCAGGACCCGTCCGTCCTCTACGCCGCCACGGAGGGCGGGCTCTACCGGGTCGCGGCCGCGACCGCCGAACGGCTCTGGCCGCGGGACCTCCGTGAAGTCCCGAACGCCAGGTGGGTCTCCGTCGATCCTCTCGATCCCCGCGTCCTCCTAATCGGGACGAACGGCGGGGCCATCTCCCGGAGCGGGGACCGCGGCGTCACGTGGAAGTCCACGGGGGTCGGTGGCCATCCCTACCGGGACAGCGGCGGGCGCGCCTTCTTCGACTCGTCCCGCCCCGGGGTCGTCCTCGCCATGTTCGACAACGCGTACCTCGGCGCCCGGCTCGTCCGTTCCACCGATCACGGCGCGACGTGGTCGTACCCGGAGCCGGTCCAGGCCGGGAGCTCCCGGAGTTCCGGCGTCCTCTCCGTCGACGCGGAACACCCCGGCGAGGTCTATCTCGCTCAGTTCGTCTACTTCGACGACGGCGGGGGCGAGGCCCCCACCTTCGGACCCACGCACCTCGTGAGCCGCGACTTCGGTCTCACCTGGTCGCCGCTGGCCCCCTCCAACCTCGACGCGATCGGTCCGCTGGTCGTCCTCCCTTCCGGAGCGATCCTCTCGGTCGGAAACGGCGGGGTCTTCCGTACGGACGGCGCCGCGGGCCCGTGGGTCCTCGCGACGGTCGGGCTCCCCGCTGGTTCGAGGAACCGCTTCCTGGCGCTCGACGCCGACGGCCGGGAGCTTCTCCTCGCGACGAGCGCCGGCCTGTTCAGGACCGAGCCCTGTCCCGACACATCGCCGCGGACGGCTCTCCTTCCCTCCCTCGTCGACGCCTTCGGCCTTGCCGGCGCCCGCTTCCAGACCTCGCTCACCCTCTTCAACGCCTCCGACGGCATGGCCGAGGGCGTCGTCGAGTACGTTGCCTCGGCGGCGGCCGGAGCCACCGGAAGCGGTTCGTTTCCGCTCCGCCTCCGCGCCCGCGAGCAGGTCGTCGTGACCGACGCCTCGAAGTGGCTGAGGGACGCCGGCCTCGACGTCCCGGAAGCGACGCCGGGCCAGCCGCAGGTCGGCACCGTGACGTTCCGGACGGCCGACGGGCTGTGGGGCGGCGAGGTCGTCGCCGTCGCCCGCGTCACGACGCCGTCGGGAGCGGGACGCTCCGGGACGGGCCTCTGGTCGCTTCCGGCGTCCTCCCTCCTCACCTCCACGGCGTACCTGCCGGGACTGAGGGAGACGGCCGCCGAGCGGACGAACGTCGCCCTCGTGAACGGCGGCGCCACCGGGCGGATCACCCTTCGCGTCACGTTCCGCCACGCCGGCGGGGCGTTCGCGCGGGAGGCCGCCCTCGGCCCCGGGCAGTGGGTGCAGTGGAACGCACCTCTCTCTCAGGAGGGCGTCGAGCGGGCCGACGCGGTCGTCGAGCGAATCGCCGGGGACGAGCCGTTCGCGGCCTACGCGACGCTCGTCGACACGGTGACGAACGACGGTTCGTTCCTCCCCGCGCGAAGCGCTCCCACGGCGGGTCCGCTCTGGGTCCCGGCCGTCGTCGAAGCGAACGGTTTCGAGACGGAGGTCGTCCTCCACAACACGGAAGCCTCCGACGCGACCGCCTCCCTCGTCTTCACCGATTCGCTCGACCCGGCGCCGGGCGGCCTTGCGCCGCTGCCGGCGTTTGTCGTCACGGTCCCGGCGCGCGGCTCCGTCATCCTCCCCCGCGTCGTCGACGCGATGCGCCAGGGCGGCATTCCGATCGGCCCCTCGACCGTCTCCCACGCAGGGCTCCTGCGCGTCGAGGCGACGGCCGCAGGGCGTCCCGCCGCCCTGCTCGCCTCCGCGCGAACGACGATTCCCGCGGCGGGAGGGGGCTCCTACGGCGTCTCGTACCCGGCACTCTCCGAGTCCAACCTCGCTCGCTCGGAGGCTTGGGTCGCGGGGCTCGGGCCCTCGAGGGTGTTGGTCCGTTCAAATCTGGCGTTCCTGAACCCGGGTTCCGAGCCGGTGACTCTCGAGTGGAAGCCCTTCTTCAACAACCCGCTCGGCGGCGACGCGGGCCTCGGCGGCTCCGTCACCCTCCAGCCCGGCGAGTGGAAACAGTTTCCGCTCGAGGACTACAACGCCGTCGTCCGCGTCCGAAAGCTCTCCGGCCCCGGGCCCTTCGGCGCGTATGGCGTCGTCAACGACGGAAGGAGTCCCGGCCTCGGCACCGGCGACGGGACCTACACCCCCATGAGCGCGACCCGCTGAGCTCGGGAGCAGACCGAACGCCGCGTTCTCTCCGCGCGCCCGCGCCGCTGGTATCTTTCCCGCGATGTCCCCCGCCCTTCTCTCCGTCCTCGAAGCCGTCGGCCTGGCGCTCCTCGTCGTCGCCGTCTTCCGGCTCTCGCACAGGTCGATTCTCGTCTCCCGCCTCCGCTTCGCCGTGGCCGCGCTCGGCCTGCTCGGGGCCTTCCTCCTCCTCGACAGCCAGGTTAGCCACCCCGGGCAGGAGGCCATGGCGAAGGGTGCTCTCGCCGCGCTCGTCCTCGTCGGCGTCCACATCGGCCTCCAGATCGCCGACCACGTCGTCTGGGAGCGGTTCCTCAGGCCGAGACACATCTCGGTGCCGCGGCTCCTCTTCGACATCTTCAACGCCCTCGTTCTCGTCGGTGTCGCCGTCACGCTCCTGAAGGTCCTCTACTCCTTCAACCTCACCGGCCTCCTCGTCACCTCGACCGTTCTCTCCGCCATCCTCGGCCTCTCGCTCCAGGACGTCCTCTCGAGCCTCATGGCCGGCATCGCGCTCCAGATGGAAGGGCCGATCGCCCCGAAGGAGTGGGTCCGCGTGGGCGACAAGGAGGGCGAGGTCGTCCAGATGAACTGGCGGACCCTCACCCTGCGCTCGCGCGACGGCCACCACGTCGTCCTCCCGAACTCCCGCGTCGCGCGCGAGGACATCGTCAACTACTCGCGCCCCGGCCCGTCGGTGATGCTCCACGCCACCGTCGACGTCGCCTACGCCCACCCCCCGGCCGAGGTGAAGGCGGTCCTCGAGGCCGCGGTCTCCGGCGCGCCGGGCGTCTCGGCGACTCCGCCCGTCGAAGCCCTCGTCTCGCGCTTCGCGGAATCGGCCGTCGAGTACGACCTCCGCTTCTGGACCCGCGACCTCGCGGGCGTCGCCGCCGTCCGCGACGCCGCCCTCTCCCGCTCCTGGTACGCCCTTCGCCGCGCGGGCTTCGTCATCCCGTTCCCGCAGCGCGAGGTGGCGCTTCGGCACGTCTCCGAGGCCCGGGACGACGAGCGCCTCGACAGGCGGCGCGCCGAGAGCTTCGAAGCCCTCCGGAGCGTCGCCACCTTCCGGCCCCTCACCGACGAGCAGGTCCGCGATCTGGCCCGCCACGCGCGCCTCGAGCGCTACACCGCCGGAGAGGCGCTCGTGCGCCAGGGCGACGCCGGCCGCTCGCTCTTCGTCGTCCGCGCCGGCGACGTCCGCGTCGAGAAAACCGAGGGCGGCTCCACCCGCGAGCTCGCGCGCCTCGGGACGGGGAGCTTCTTCGGCGAGATGAGCCTCCTGACCGGCGAGCCCCGCTCCGCCTCCGTCGTCGCGCTCGGAGAGGTCGAGGTCGTCATCGTCGAGAAGGACGCCTTCTCCACCCTCCTCCACGACGACGGCCACCTCGCGCGAGCCCTCTCAGAGGCGCTGGAGGAACGCTCGCGGTCGCAGGCGCGCGTGGAGGCTCTGGCCACGGGCGCGGCCGGACCACAGGCGATCACCGATCGCCTGCTGGACCGGATCCAGCGGTTCTTCGGGCTGGAGGGGTGAGGGGGAGACGAGGACGCCTGCGACCAGGGCCCTCTCCCTCTCCTCCCGTACCATTCCCCCGGAGGTCCCGATGCGTCTTCGCGCCCTTCTCGCCGTTCCGCTCCTCGCCG
>CALBDV010000878.1 GCA_937927565.1 uncultured Holophagales bacterium | reverse complement strand
AATGGCGGGGCCGACGGGGCTCGAACCCGCGACCTCAGGCGTGACAGGCCTGCGCTCTAACCAACTGAGCTACGACCCCGCTTTGAAAGACCGGCCCTTGCGGGCGGACGCGAATTATACGCAGGCCGGGCACCGACGCAAGCGGCCGATCAGAACGGGTAGCCGATGCTGAAGCTGAGTGCGCCGGTATCCTCGAGGGGCTTCCGGTCCAGCCGGAACCCGTACTCCAGGCGGAACGGGCCGACGGGTGTCAGGTAGTGGAATCCGAGTCCCGCGCCCCAGCGTCCCTGGTCGAGCTTCACGTACGACGGCGCGGCCCAGACGTTTCCCCAGTCGGCGAAGAAGACGAGCCCGAGGCCTCCGGAGACCGGGACGCGCCATTCCACGTTCGCGATCAGGAGCGCGTTGCCGCCGATCCCGCTTCCGTCCTTGAACGTCTGGCCCACCAGACCGAGATCGTCGAGAGGAAAGGAGCGGTGCGTCGTCCGGCCTCCCGCGAAGAACCGCTCCACGATCGGCGTATCGAGGTTCGGGAGGCAGGCGGGGTTCGACTGCGCCGCGCACGGGACGAGCGACTTCGTGAGCCCTGCGCGGAACGCGGCGGCGGCGATTCCGCCGCCGATCGGACGGTAGACGGCGATCTGCGCGAATCCCTTCAGGAAGTTGGCGTCCGCCGAGGCGGCCGGAAAGGCCCACTTGCCTTCGAGGGCCGCGAAGTAGCCCCTGGACGGGACGATGGGGTCGTCGCGCGCGTCGATCGCGGCGCTCGCGCCGATCGAGTTGATGAAGATCCGCTGATCCTGCCTTTCGATTTCCGAGAGGATGTCGGGCGGGGCATCGGGCTCGACGATTTCGTACTGGTAGCGGACCGCTCCCTTGAGCAGACCGACGATGGGCCGGCCGACCTCGAGGAAAGCCCCCCCCCGTCGAACGGTATATGCCTCCCGGATCTCGTCCGCGAGGTACCCCGTGATCGCACCGGCGAGTCCCGAGTCGAAGATCGACCGGTCGGCGACGCGCACGAGGACCCGCGTGTCCCGGCGCGAATAGCGTGCCTCGACGACCCCCGCGATCGCGCGCCCGAAGAGGTTCGTGTGAGTCAGGGCGAGGGAGAGCCGGGGATTCAGTGCCCGCTCGGCGCGAGCGTCGTACTCGAGCCCGAGGCCGTAGAGGAGGCTCCAGGGCTTGGCCTCCTCGACCGTGACCAGGACCGACCGCGCATCGCTCCCGGCGTCGGGAGAGAGGCCCGACACGTCCACGCGCGAGAAGACGCCGAGGCGGTCCAGGTTCTGCTGGGTTTTGATGAGACGCGCCATCGAGAAGGGCGATCCCTCCCGGTAGGCGAGCTCCCTCTGGAGGACCGAGAGTCGCGTCTTCCGCGCGCCCCGCAGGATCGTCTTGCCGAAGACCGCGTGCTCGCCCTCGCGGACCTCGTAGGAGACGTCCATGACGACCGGTGCACCCGGCTGAGAGGCGATCGGCGTCGTCCGCCCCTCGACGCGGGCGTCGGGAAAGCCGCCGTCGCCCAGGGCCGCCCGGAGAGTCGCGAGGTCGGCTTCCACGTCCTCCCGCAGGAACGGCTTTCCCCGCCTGGCACGGAGCCGCTTCACCAGCTCTTCGACGTCGAGGGAGTGGAGTCCCTCCACCGAAACGCGGCCGAACCAGGCAGCCGCCCCTTCTTCGACCCGGAATCGCACGTCGAGCTCGAACGGCAGGTCGCCTGCGACCACCTCGACCGACGCCACCCTGGCCTCGGGGTAGCCGCGTGCGCGGTAGATCGCCACGATGTCCGCCCGGTCGGCCGCGAGGTCCGCGTCGACGAGCCGCCCCTTGTCCAGGAGGCCCCTCGGCCGGGTCCGCAGGGCGGAGAGGAGCGTCTTCTCCTTCACCGCACAGGTTCCCTCGACGGCAACGTTCCCCACGACCCAGCGCTGCCCCGGCTCGGCGTGGAGCCGGACCTCCTCGCGATCCGCGGAGGCTTCCACCTCCAGGTCGACGCCGGCCCGCGCGTATCCCTTCCGCTGCAGGGCCTCCCGGAGCGCGGCACGGAGGCGGTCGAGGGCCTCGCCGTCCGGCGGGTCGCCTTTCGCCCACGGCGACGCCGGGTTGCGAAGGACGTCGGCCTCCCTCATCCCCGAGACGTCGAGGACGACGTCGGGACCGGTGAAGACCGCATAGCCCGCCGTCGCCAGTCCCGTCTCCCGGTCGTACACGGCCCCCTCGTAGCGCACCTCCGCCCGCGAGCGGCCGAGCGACCGGTAGCGCCCCGCGTAGCGATCGGCGTCCTCCCTCGCGACGGCCGCGCGAAAGACGCGCTGCTTGCGGAGCTTCCCTTTCCGCCGCAGCTCCTCCGGCGAGAGCGGTTCGAGATCGCCGGAAAAGGAGGCGGGGGCGGGAGCGGCAGGGCGTCCGGGACTCACCTCGAACGTGACGTCGACCGACGTGTCGTCGGGGCCCGGCTCGACCCACGGCGTCACCTCGGCCTCGAAGTACCCGCGCTCCTCGAGGACGCGGAGCGCCGCCCGCGTCGCCGAGAGGCCGACGTCCACGCTCCAGGGATCGCGCGGTTTCGTTCCGATCGCGTCGACGACCCGTCCCTTCGACGGAATTCCGCGCCCGGAGACCCTCACCTTCGCGACCCGTGCCGCCGCCGAGAAGACGATCGTCACGACGGCCCCCCTTTCCGTCGGCGCGGCCTCGACCGCGAGGTCGGAGAAGCGACCCGTCGCGAAGAGATTCCTGAGCGACGCGTGGACGGCGCGCTCGGTGAGAGGCTGGCCTGGGCCGAGGGCGACGAGCTGCGCGAACGACTCCTCCTCGATCGGGGCATCGCCACGGAAGACCAGGCTCTCGACCGTGCGGCCCCACAGACTCTCGCCGGCCGCCGCGGGGGCGGCCGGCTGCAGGAGCGCGAGGGCCAGAAGCAGCGCCTTCCTCACCGGAGCCTCTGCCGGATCTTCACCTCCGCCGAGTAGACGCCGTTCTCGTCACGCAGGAACTGGACGAAGGCGTTCGGGGAGATCTGGTACTCGACGAGGAGGACCTGCTCCTGGTCCGTCGAGGCCTTGTAGGAGTAGGTGACGGTCAGGTCGTTCGAGAGGCGCTTGGCGACCGTGAGGCGCGGGGCGTCGAACGTCGAGCCGATGAAGACAGGGTCGATCTGGAGGCGGTCGAGGCGGAGGAACTCCTTCGTACGGCTCGCCGCCGCGTCGGTGGCGAGGCCCGCTATGAGCTCCCTGGCCGCCGCGACGATTTCCTGGTCGGTCGAGACGGGCGTGACCGACCCGACGCTCCCGGCGGAGGTGCTCGGGATCTCTCCCGTTGCGAGGATCGAGACGATCTGGGCCTCCGGGAGCTGCGGGTAGGAAGAGAACCGGGGAACCACGCGAGAGGCCGTGCCGGATACGCCGAGCGTGAGGAAGTACTCCTTCACCTGCGTCGTGGCCTCGAGCTCGAAGTAGGGGTCGTTGCTGGCCGGATTGGCGAAGACGACCTTCCCCTTCGTGACGTCGTACCGGAGGCCGCGCAGCTCCAGGCGGCCCCCTTCCGCCGCCTCGACCGAACCGAGAAGGAGGGGCCTTCCGAACGTCCCGCGGACCGTCAGGTCGCCCGAGCCGCGCATCCGTGCGACGTTGTTGCGGACCTCGAGGGCGCCCGGCGGGATCTCGATCCGGATTTCCAGGGCCACGTCGTCGAACCGGGTCGGCTCGGCGAGGGCTCCGGCCGCGCCGCGCCTGCCGCCGAGGAGGGCCTGGATCGACAGGTCGAGATCCTCGGCGTAGATCCCGCGGGTCATCGTGAGCTCTCCACGGGCCGAGCGGACCTCGTCGTCCCCGAGGAGAACGAGGTCCCCGGAGGTCGTCGTACGCAGGCCCGGGAACGGTTCGCTTCGGAGGTCTTCGAGGTGGACGTTGAGCCTCATGCCCGACATCCGGAGGCCTTCGAGGGTGAGCGCCCCCGCCAGGGCGACGTTCCCGTTCCACCGGAACGAGAGGTCGTCGGTCGTGATCCTGCCGGGCGTGAGCTGCAGCGTCCCGGTGATTCCCTCGATCGGCGACTCCCCGGGCGAGGTGACGAGCTCGACGCCGTCGAGGCTCACACGTCCTTCGAAGACCGGCCGTTCCAGGGTTCCGGAGGCCGACGCCGAGACGGCCATCCCCCCCTCCAGGGTCATCCCGTCGAGAAAGGGCGTCAGGAGCGCCGCTTCGATCGTCCCGACAGCCCGCAGCAGGAGCTTCTCGTCGCCCCCCGTCTCGAGGCTTCCGGTCAGGGCGAGCTCTCCCTCCGGAAGCGGTCCGGCGGACCCCGCCGCCCGGTGCGCCGCAAGCCGGACGTTCTCCCAGGAGAGCCGGCCGTCCGCCCACGTGAAGGACGCCGGTGCCGGGAGGGAAACGCTGTGCGGACCGACGACGGCCTTCAGCGACAGGAACCGGCCGCGGGCCGAAGTCACGTTCCCCTCGGAGTCCCTCGACAGGTCCGCCTCGAGAGCTGCGGTCCCGTCGAGCTCCGTCTCGGCTGAGAACCCCAGGAGGGCCGAATAGGCCGCGATCGACTCGACCTCCAGGCCGACGCGAATGCCTGCGCCGGTTCCGACCGCGGTGAGGCGAGCCGCACCGGGAGCTTCGACTTCGGCATCGAGGTCTTCACGGTGGAGCGCCAGCCGGAACGTCATCTCCCGGTCCTGACGAGCGAGGGGCTTCTTCTCCCACTCCACCCCCGCGATCGTCCCCTTCGCCTCGAGATCCGGAACGTCGAGCGTGCCCCGGCCGGTGAGCGAGCCCGTGAGCCGCCCCGTCAGGCCGGGAACCCCTTCGGCGATCGCCCCGAACCGCTCCACCGGCAGGCTCAGCGCCTTGGCCTCGATCTCGAACCCGTCGTCGGCGTACCGGTAGAACCCGTCGAGCCGGGCCGTCCCGGAGCCCAGCACTCCTGATACCGCCGAGAGCCGGAGGCGGTCGTTCTCGAACCCGACGGTTCCCTCGACGCGGTCGAAGGGCTGCCCCCAGAGGCGCGTCCCCTCGAAAACGAGATTCCCCTCGCCGACGACGCGAGGCGTCACACCGTCGAGCGGGAGACGGCCGGTGACGAGGCCCGTGATCGGCAGGTCGAGCGACAGGAACGAGAAGACCCTCTCCACGGGCCATCGCTCCGTCTCCGTCGCGAAGCCCGTCAGGCGGTATTCACCGCCGAGCGCACCGCCCCACGCGATCTGTCCGCTCGCCCTCAGCCAGCCGCCGCCGTCACGTGCCTCGAGCAGCTGCAGCGTCAGGACGTTCCGGTCGACGAGGAAGTCGGCCGTCGTCTCGCCGAACGGCACGCCCCGCAGGACGAAGGGCGAGGCCTCCAGCCTGCCCGAGATGAGCGGGTCGGAGAAGCTCCGCGACAGGCTCGCGACCAGCCGTCCGGCGCCGCCCAGCTTCAGCGGTGGAGAGAGCGGCTCTCCCTGGATCGCCGGGTAGAAGTTCGCCGCGAGCCTCTCCGCTTCGACGAGGTCGGGCGCCTCGATCGTCAGCTCCCAGTCCGGCTCCCAGGAACCGATCCTGAGCGTGCCGTCGAGGGTCGCGCGGAGCCCCCCCGCAGTGACGAACGGCACGCGCGGGAAGAGGATCGACCCGTCCTTCACGAAGAGCGGCCCCCCTCCGGAGACGGGAAGCGCGTGCCGCCCGCGGACGGCCGACGGAACGCCAGGGGCGGCAACGAGGCGGATCGCACCCGAGCCGTCGGCGCGGGCGGCCCCGCCAGGACCGAACGTGAGCGTCATGTCGAGGTCTGCACGGGCCATCAGGCCCGTACCGGGGAGGCCGAGATCCGAGAAGAAGCGCTCGAAATCGATTCCGGTACCCGACACGGCGATCCGCACCGGGAGAGGTGCCCCCTTGAGTCTCCCGAGCTGGACGAGAGCCTCGAGCTTCCCCCCGGCATAGTCCGCGTGGGCGACGTGTGCGAGGAGGCCGTCGGGGTCGACGCGAATCGACCCTTCCCCGGTCATCGGAAAGGGCCCGAAACGCCCGCCCTCGCCGATCTCGAACTTCCCCCTCACCCGGAATCCGCCGCGCGGAGGGACCCTCAGGCTCGCGACAGCCGACACCGGGCCGGAAAGCGGGATCCCCGCTCCGAAATAGCGGTCGAGGTCCTCCCCGCGCATCCGCGCCCGGGCGAGGATGTTCACCTCCGGTCTCGTCAGGTCGTCGATTCCGCCGAGGGCGTCGACCGAGAGGCCCTCGCCCCGAAGGCGGATCCCCCGAAAGCGGATCCGGCCGGGAGAGAGGACGAGGTCGGCACCCACCTCCAGGTCGAGGACGTCCCCCTCGTCCAGCTTGAGGCGGGCGCGCCGGCAGCCGAGGGAGACCCGGGTCGTCTTCGAGAATCTCCCGGAACGCGCGGTCAGCGCCGCGTCGGTGAGGATGACGTCGAGCCTCGACTTCCACTCGCGAAAGCGAATCATCCCCTTCTGGAGGATCGCCTCCCGGATCCGGACGTCCCTGCCGCCGCCATCTCCCTTCGGCAGGGCGTCCGCGATCGAGGAGAAGTTGTTCGTTCCGTCTCCGAAGACCTCGAGGACGACGTGAGGCTCGATGAGCCGCACCTTGGGGAGGTCGATCCGCGTCTCCGAGACCTGGGGGATCCCGCGAAGGCTCACCTCCGCCACCGAGAAACAGGGCGCGGCGAGGCCCCGCGGGTCGTTTGCGACGGCGACGTCCTTCACGAGGAACGCGGGAGGAACGAGGGCGAGGTCGAAGCCCCCGATCGTCACCTTTCTCTTCAGCGCCTCCGAGAGGAGCGTCTCGGCCCGGCGTCTCATCAGGTCCTGGAAGCGGGCGGAGCGAAAGACCGCGTAGAGGACGAGGAGCGAGAAGAGGAACAGAAGCAGGAAGAGCCGGAGGACCCGGACGTGCTCGAGCAGGAGGTGAGGAATGTGGGGATGGGGGATCCGCCCGCCGAGCCCCTTCTTCGCCCCCATTGCGGCGGTCGCCTACTTCTTCTCGCCGCCGAACGACAGCTTCTTGGCGAGGACGTCGAAGAAGGTGCTCCCGTGCGCGCGGACGAGGAGCGCCGTCTCTCGCGCGCGGGCGATCCGGACGCGCGTGGCCGAGCCGATCGGGAAGCCCTCCTGCCCGTCCAGCGTCAGGTAGACGTC